>JBGASS010000081.1:0-8427 GCA_044229555.1 Holophagaceae bacterium | reverse complement strand
TGACAGGCCGACACTCTAACCGACTGAGCTACAACCCCATTTTTCAACACCGGGCCTCCTTGTCAGGGGAGGTGGTGGGCGATGACGGACTCGAACCGCCGACATGCTGCGTGTAAAGCAGCTGCTCTACCGACTGAGCTAATCGCCCGCCGTCGCCGAACCAAAATCCTCCCACGGGGAGGGGGGAGCGTCAACGCAAAACCTTGCCGTTGAGGAGCCCCGGCCCGGCTGATAGAGTTTGAAGGTTTCTGCCCGCGAGGTGTGCCGGTCGGAAGCGAGTGGGGTTCTGTCCCGGACCGGCTGCAGGGCCGGGGATCGGCCGGGGATCATGGAGGCAACGTGGGATTGGCAGGCTTGGTGATCGCATCGGCACTGGAACCGGCTGAGAAGAGCCTTCTCGCCTCGCTGCCCGACCCCATGCGGCCGGACCTGCCCGCCCTGGGCTTCGTGATCGTCCTGATCATCGTCCTCTTCTTCTACCTCCGTTCGGTCTTCTTCAATCCCATCACCACCCTGATGAGCCAGCGGGAGAAGGACATGAACGCCGGCAGCGACGCCAAGGCGGCGGCCGCCGCGGCGGTGGAGGCCCGGCAGGCGGAGTACAACGCCCGGCTCAAGGACCTCCGCACCCAGGCCTTCGGCCACAAGAAGGCCCTGTCGGAGGCGGCCGCGAAGGAGCGGCAGGCCCTCCTCGACGAGGCCCGCACCAAGGCCGCCGGCCACCGCGAGCTGGCCCTGGACTCCCTGCGCACCCAGCAGGAGAAGGCCAAGAGCGAGCTCACCGCCCAGGTGGACGCCCTCTCCGACTCCATGGTCCAGCACCTCCTGAAGCAGGCCTGACGATGAAGCCGAACCGCCTCCTCCCCGCGATCATCCTCGGCGCCGCCCTCGCGGCCGCGCCCCTGGCGGCCCAGCATGCCCCGGAAGGCCAGGCTACCGCCCACGGGACACCCGCCCCCGGGCACGCCAAGGAAGAAGGCCACGCGGCGCCGAAGGCCGAGGGCCATGCCGCCCCGGCCGAAGGCGGACACGCCACCGCTCCCCATGGCGAAGGCCACGGCGAGGGCGCCCACCACGGGCCGGCCATCAAGCTCTTCGGCCAGGAACTCGGACCGGGCGCGCAGAACGCGGTGAAGGTCGTCAACTTCCTCCTTTTCGCCGGCGGCCTGTTCTTCCTGCTCAAGGGCGCCCTGTCCGCCGCCTTCGCGGCCCGCACCAAGGACGTCGAGGAGCGCCTGGCCCAGGCGGAGAAGGACAAGGCCGAGGGCGAGGCCCAGATGAAGCAGCTGGCGGAGCGCATGGAGGGGCTGCAGGGCGAGCTGGACGGCATCCTGGCCAAGGCCGATGCCGACGCCGCCGCGGAGAAGACGCGCATCATCGAGGCCGCGCGGGCCGAGGCGGCCACGGTCCTGGCCCAGGCCCAGGCCGACATCGCCGCCCACCAGCGCACCGCCGAGGCGGAGCTCAGGGCCCTCGTCGCCGAGCTGGCGGTGGAGGGCGCCACGAAACGCCTCCAGGCCCAGCTCCAGGGCGCCAGCGCCTCGAACGCCATCGACCGCGCCATCCAGCAGGTCGGCACTTCCTCCGGAGGCCTCCAGTGAGCAACCGACTCGCCGCGCGGCGCTACGCCAAGGCCCTGGTCGAGATCGGCGAGGCCCAGGGCAACCTGATGATCCTCCAGCACGAGCTGGGCGAAGTGACCTCCCTGGTCAAGGGCAGCCCGGACCTCACCCGCCTCGTGCTGAACCCGCTGGTGGTGCCCAAGCAGAAGGCCGTGGTCTTCGAGATGGTGCTGCGCCAGGCCGGCGTGGGCGTCACCCTCTGCAACTTCTTCAAGGTGGTGGCGGAAAGCGCCCGCCTCAACCTCATCCACGAGATCGAGACGGCCTTCCGGGAGCTGGTGGACGAGCGCGCCGGCGTGGTGGAGGCCAAGGTCAGCACCGCCCAGCCCCTCAGCGACGCCCAGTCCAGGGCGCTCCAGGCCTCCCTCGCCGCGCGGACCGGCAAGTCCATCCGCCTCGTGACCGCCCAGGACCCCGCGCTGCTTGGCGGCGTGAAGGTGCAGGTGGGCTCCACCGTCTTCGACGCTTCCCTCCAGGGCCGCCTTCGGCTCCTGAAGCTCCAGCTGCTTTCCGCCTAATCCCGACTTTCAATACCAGTTTCCGGAGGACTTCATGGACATCCGCGCGGAAGAGATCTCCCGCATCATCCGCAGCCAGATCGAGGGCTTCGACGCCCAGGTGGACGTGGCCGAAGTCGGCACGGTCATCAGCGTCGGCGACGGCATCGCCCGCGCCCACGGCCTGGAGAAGGTCATGGCCGGCGAGCTGCTGGAGATGACCAAGGGCGTCATGGGCCTCGCCTTCAACCTGGAGGAGGACAACGTCGGCATCATCATCCTGGGCAGCTCGGACGCCATCAAGGAAGGCGACACGGTCAAGCGCACCGGCAAGATCATGTCCGTGCCCGTCGGTCCCCAGTTCGTCGGCCGCGTGGTGAACGCCCTGGGCGAGCCCATCGACGGCAAGGGCCCCATCCAGGCCGCCAAGCTGAACCCCATCGAGCAGATCGCGCCGGGCATCGTGGACCGCAAGAGCGTGCACGAGCCCATGCAGACGGGCCTGAAGGCCATCGACTCGCTGATCCCCATCGGCCGCGGCCAGCGCGAGCTGATCATCGGCGACCGCCAGACCGGCAAGACCGCCGTCGCCGTGGACACGATCATCAACCAGAAGGACACCGGGGTCATCTGCATCTACGTCGCCATCGGCCAGAAGCGCTCCACCGTCGCCCAGGTGGTGAAGACCCTCGAGGCCCACGACGCCATGAAGCACACCATCGTGGTCTCCGCGACGGCCTCCGAGCCCGCCCCCATGCTCTTCCTGGCCCCCATGACCGGCGCCGCCCTGGGCGAGTACTTCATGTGGCACGGCCCCAACGGGCAGCCGGCCAGCAAGGAGATCCCCGGCGGCCACGTGCTCTGCATCTACGACGACCTCTCCAAGCAGGCCGCCGCCTACCGCGAGATCTCCCTCCTGGTGCGCCGCCCGCCCGGCCGCGAAGCCTACCCCGGCGACGTGTTCTACCTCCACAGCCGCCTGCTCGAGCGCGCCTGCAAGCTCTCCGACGAGCGCGGCGCAGGCTCGCTGACCGCCCTGCCGGTCATCGAGACCCAGGCCGGCGACGTGTCCGCCTACATCCCCACCAACGTCATCTCCATCACCGACGGCCAGATCTTCCTGGAATCCGACCTCTTCAACGCCGGCGTCCGCCCGGCGGTGAACGTGGGCATCTCCGTGAGCCGCGTGGGCGGTTCCGCCCAGATCAAGGCCATGAAGTCCGTGGCGGGCACCATCAAGCTCGACCTCGCCCAGTTCCGCGAGCTGGCGGCCTTCGCCCAGTTCGGCTCCGACCTCGACAAGGCGACCCTGGCCCAGCTGAACCGCGGCGCCCGCCTGGTGGAGATCCTGAAGCAGGGCCAGTACCAGCCCATGCCCGTGGAGAAGCAGGTGGCCTCCATCTGGATGGCCACCAACGGCTACGTGGACGACGTGCCCACGCCCCAGGTCCGCCGCTTCGAAAAGGAGTTCCTCGAGTACCTCGACATCAACGCTCCCGAGGTGCTGCGCGGCATCAAGGACTCCAAGGCCCTGAGCGACGACACCAAGTCGGCCCTCAAGGGTCAGGTCGCCGCCTTCAAGGAAGGCTTCATGGCCGCCCTGAACGCTCCGGCAGCTGCGGAGCCGCACGCCGCAGGCGCTGGAGCCTAAGCCATGGCCGGTCTCCAGGACATCCGGCGGCGCATCCGTTCGGTCAAGAACACCCAGCAGGTCACCAAGGCCATGAAGATGATTTCCGCGGTCAAGCTGCGGAAGTCCCAGGAGCGCCTCGTGTCCCTGCGCCCCTACGCCGTGAAGATGCGCGACGTCGCCCGGAGCGTCGTGGGCCGCTTCAAGGGCCAGATCGCCGCCGAGAACCTCCAGCTCGGCCCCGAGGCGCAGCTCTTCCTGAACCCCCGGGAGGAGAAGCGGATCCGGGTCGTCTTCGTGGCCTCGGACAAGGGCCTCTGCGGCGGCTTCAACGCCAACGTCATGAAGACCGCCAGCGCCTTCCTCCAGGGCCGGGCCAAGGAGGCGGTGGTGCTGGACGTGGTGGGCAAGCGCGCCGCGGACTACGCCCGCAAGCACGGCTTCGCGATCCACAAGGAGTATCTGGGCATCCCGCTGACGGGCCTCGAGCGGGTGAGCCGGGAGGTCTCCGACGACGCCGCCAAGCAGTACCAGGTCGGCGAGATCGACGCCCTCTACGTGGTCTACAACGAGTTCCACTCCGCCATGAGCCAGGAGCCCATGGTGATCCGGGTCTTCCCCATGGAGCTGGACGCCCCGGCCGTGGACGCCAAGTCCGAGACCGCCCACCTCCTGGAGCCGGACCCCAACACCACGCTGGAGGCCCTGCTGCCCCGCTTCGTGGAGACCGAGATCCTCCGCGCCCTCCTGGAGAGCAGCGCCTCCGAGCACGGCGCCCGCATGGCCGCCATGGACAAGGCCAGCAGCAACGCCGGCGACATGATCGCCAAGCTGACCCTCACCATGAACAAGATCCGCCAGGCCTCCATCACGAACCAGATCATCGAGATCGTGTCCGGCGCCAACGCCTGATCTGCCCGACCCAAGCCCCCACCCGCCACTCATCCGCCCAGAGGTTCCCATGACCACCACGAACACCGGCCGCGTGATCGCCATCGTCGGTCCCGCCGTGGACGTCGAATTCGACGCCCAGCTGCCCGAGATCATGAACGCCCTGCTCACCGACATCACCGATCCCGTCACCAAGGCCACCAGCTCGGTGACCCTGGAGGTGCAGCAGCACCTGGGCGAGAACCGCGTCCGCTGCGTGGCCATGCAGCCCACGGAAGGCATGATCCGCGGCCAGGTGGTGCGGGACACCGGCGCCCCCATCAACGTGCCCGTGGGCCCCGAGACCCTGGGCCGCATCATGAACGTGGTGGGCATCCCCGTGGACGAGCGCGGCCCCATCGGCCACAAGATGACCCTGCCCATCCACCGCGAGGCCCCCAAATACGACGAGCTGAACACCACTTCGGAGATGTTCGAGACGGGCATCAAGGTCATCGACCTGCTGGAGCCCTACGCCAAGGGCGGCAAGACCGGCCTCTTCGGCGGCGCCGGCGTGGGCAAGACCGTGCTGATCATGGAGCTCATCAACAACATCGCGAAGGGCCACGGCGGCTACTCCGTGTTCGCCGGGGTCGGCGAGCGCACCCGCGAGGGCAACGACCTCTGGCACGAGATGATGGACTCGGGTGTCATCGACAAGGCCGACCTCAGCAAGAGCAAGGTGGCCCTGATCTACGGCCAGATGACCGAGCCCCCCGGCGCCCGCGCCCGCGTCGCCCTCACCGGCCTCACCGTCGCCGAGTACTTCCGCGACCAGGAGGGCAAGGACGTGCTGCTCTTCGTGGACAACATCTTCCGCTTCACCCAGGCCGGCGCCGAAGTGTCCGCCCTCCTGGGCCGCATGCCGTCCGCCGTGGGCTACCAGCCCACCCTGGCCACGGAGATGGGCGTGCTGCAGGAGCGCATCACCTCGACGAAGAAGGGCTCCATCACCTCCGTGCAGGCCGTCTACGTGCCCGCCGACGACTACACGGACCCGGCGCCGGCCACCACCTTCGCCCACCTGGACGCCACCACCAACCTGAGCCGCGAGATCGCCTCCCTGGGCATCTACCCGGCGGTGGATCCCCTGGCCTCCACCTCGCGCCTCCTGGATCCCCGCATCCTGGGCGACCACCACTACAACACCGCCATGCGCGTGAAGTCCATCCTCCAGAAGTACAAGGAGCTCCAGGACATCATCGCCATCCTGGGCATGGACGAGCTCTCCGACGACGACAAGCTCGTGGTGGCCCGCGCCCGCAAGATCCAGCGCTTCCTCTCCCAGCCCTTCTTCGTGGCCGAGCAGTTCACGGGCATGGCGGGCAAGTACGTGAAGCTCGAGGACTCCATCAAGGGCTTTTCCGAGATCTGCGACGGCAAGTGGGACCACCTGCCCGAGCAGGCCTTCTACCTCGTCGGCACCATCGAGGAGGCCGTCGAGAAGGCCGAAAAGATGGCCGCCTCGGTCTAAGCCGGATTTCCTAAGGAAGCCCCATGTCCGCCGAACCCATCCAGCTCGAAGTGGTCACGCCCCAGCGTCGCGTGTTCTCCGCCTGGGTCTCCGAGGTCTCCTTCCCTTCGGAGCACCGCGGCTACTACGGCATCCTGCCCGGCCACACACCGGTGATGACGCCCCTTGGCAACGGGCTCGTGTACTACACCCAGGAAGGGGAGCGTCACTGGCTCACCGTCTTCGGCGGCTTCGCCGAAGTCGGGCCGGACCACGTCACCATCCTGGCCCGGGACTCGGAGACCGTGGACATGATCGACTCCTCCCAGGCCGAGGCAGACCGGGTTCATGCCCTCAAGCTCCTGAAGGAGGCTCAGACCGAGCACGACCTGGCGGAGGCCCAGGCGGCCCTGGACGTCAGCTTGGTGCGCATCCAGGCCTCGGGCCACCCCGGAGGCCACGGGTACTGAAGCGGTCTCAGCCTCCCCGCCAAGGGCCGGCGCCGCCGGCCCTTGGCATTTCCGTTGTCTTGGGGAGGGGGCGGACGCATCATGGGCTCCCATGACGGATCTGCCCATCCTTGATCCCGGTCCCCTGAAGACCCTCGCGACCTTCGGACCGGACATTCCCCAGGAGATGATCGTCCTCTTCGAGGAGGAGATGGCGCTCCGGATCCGGGGGCTGGAGGAGGCCCTGCGGACCGGAAACTTGGAGGAGGCCCGCATCCACGCCCACAGCGCCAAGGGCGGCGGCGGGAACCTAGGGCTCAAGCGCTTCGCGGAGGTGGCCTCCGAGGCCGAGGTCGCCGCCCGGGACGGAAACCTCGCGGCGCTGCCGGCCTTGGCCTCCCGCCTGAAGGAACTTTACGGGCCCTCCCTGCAGGCGCTGCGGGACGAGTTCCAGGTGTAGGCGGCCGAGCCCCCGGCCACCGCGGTCCGTCAGAACTCGAGGACGGCGTTCTGCTCCAGCAGGCGGATGCGCTTGTCGGGGATGGCCTTCAGCTGGGGCAGCATCACCGGCTTATCGCCGGGGGTGAGGTGGTAGATCCCCACGGGCACGTCGGCGGCGAGCTTCTTCAGCTCCTCTCCGAGCTTGTTGGGCGTGAGGTGCTTGCTGGCCTCGGCGAGCCAGGCCTGCTCGTTGGGGAAGCTGGCCTCGGTGATGAAGTACTTGAGGTGCTTGGTGGCGTTGGCGATCTCGTAGATGCGGTCGGTCTCCGCCGTGTCGGAGGTGAAGATGAAGGCGCTCTTGCCGTCGTCCACCTTGTAGCCGACGCAGGGGACGAGGTGGTTGACCCGGATGGGGGTGATGGCGAGGCCCTCCACCTCGTAGACCTTCTCAGGCTCGATCTCCGTGTAGCGGATGATGGGCTTGTCGGGGCTGGGGATGACGCTGAAGTCCGGCCACAGCTCGTCGTTGAAGAGGTGGCGCCGCAGCACGTCCAGAGTCTCCGGCAGAGCGTGGATCTCCACCGGGTCCTCGATGTGGCCGAAGAGGTTCTTGGTGAAGAAGGGCAGCGTGCAGATGTGGTCCAGGTGGGAGTGGCTGATGAAGATGTGGCGGATGCGGATCTGCTCCTCCACCGTCAGCGCCTGGGTGATGGAGCCCGCGTCGATGGCCACGGTGCCGTTGACGAGCAGGCCGGTCAGCCGCTCGCCGTCGGCCTCGCCGCCGGAACATCCCATGATGCGGAGCTGCATGTTTCCCCTGGAATCCCGGAATGATAGCGGTACTCAGGGCCGTAAAAAAGTGCGCCGGGCCCCGGAAAGGCCCCGGAACCTCCCCGGTGCCGTCTTCGCGCGCCTAGAACCGCAGGCCGACGTAGAGCGCCGCCTGGGCCCGCGGCGCCAGCGCCTCCCGCAGGTCCCCGCTGGAGAGGAGGTTCGAATCCTCCTTGCGCAGGGGGGCCGAGAACTCCAGGCGCACGACGGGCGAGAGCACGGGCAGCGGAAGGCTGAAGCCCACGCCCACCCGCGCCCAGGGGCGGTCGAGGGTGGAGCTGCCGTTCCCCGAGGGCAGCCCGCTCCAGGCGAGCCGCTCGTGGCGCATCTCGAGGCCCGCGTGGAGGCTCACCAGGAACTTCCAGTCCACCTGGGCGCCGATGGCGCCGTAGGAGACCCCCATCCGGCCGCGCTGGGTCCCCGCGGGGCCCTTGATGACGAGGTCAGCCTCGGACTCGGGCCGGTAGGCCGCCGTGATGCCGAGCTCGGCGACCTTCAGGTTCACGAGGGTGTAGGCGCCGCGGATGCCGAAGCCCGACGGGCTCACTGCGTCGTAGCGGTTGCCCAGGGCGTC
>JBGASS010000080.1:0-8467 GCA_044229555.1 Holophagaceae bacterium | reverse complement strand
TTCTCCCTCCTCGGGCCCATGGGCCCGACCACGCCCCATCCGCCCATCCCCCAGCCCAGCCCCGAGCTGATGCAGGACCTGGTGGCGAAGCTGAACCTGCCCCTGCACTGGGCGGAGGACCTGCGGGAGCACATCCTGCTGCGCAAGGTCGCCCCCGGCGAAGGCATCATCCGGGAGGGCGATCCGGGCCATTCCATCTTCGCGGTGATCAGCGGCCAGCTGCAGGTCGTGAAAGTCCGGGAAGGGGAGCAGCCCTACACGGGCCTCTACTGGGACGTCATCGCCACCCTCGGGCCCGGCCAATGGTTCGGAGAGGCCTCCATGCTCACCGGCGCCCCGCGCAACGCGACCGTCGTCGCCGAGTCCCCCTGCGAGCTCATCGAGCTGCCCAAGAGCGGCTTCGAGGCCAGCCTCAAGCGCGAGCCCGAGATCGTCGAGCGCCTCGTGGACATCATGGAAAGCCGGCACAGCGAAGCCGGGGCCGTCCAGGCCGACAGCCGGAAGCACCTCCTGCGGGAGGTCTGGCAGAAGCAGATCCGCACCTGGTTCGGGCTGGGCTGATCCATGGATGGGACGGGACCGCTGGATGGGTGAACCGGTCGCTTCGATCCTGGCCCGGGGTCTCGACCTGCACCGCGCGGGCCGCGCGGGGGAGGCGGAGGCCCTGTACCGCCGGGCCCTCCAGCAGGCTCCGGGGGATGCGGCGGCCCTGCACCTGCTGGGCCTGGCGCGGCTGGAGCAGGGGGACGCGGAGGGTGCCACCGGTTGGCTGATCCGGGCGGCCACCGCGGATCCCGAGGACAGCCGGATCGCCTACAACCTTGGCGCGGCCTTCATGGCCGCCAAGGACCCCGGCCGCGCCCTCGCGCCCCTGGCCCGGGCCCTCGAGCTGCGCCCGGACTATCCCGAGGCGCTCTTCAACCTCGGCGAGGCCCATCGCCTGAGCGGAGAGACGGACCGGGCCATCCGCCTGCTCCAGGACGCCGCCGGGCGCCTGCCCGGCCTGGCGGAGGTGCCCAATGCCCTGGGCCTCGCCCACCGGGCCAAGGGCAGCGTCGCCGCGGCGCGGGAGGCCTTCGAGGCCGCCCTCGCCGTGGACCCCGCCTTCCTGGAAGCCGAGGTGAACCTGGGCCTCCTGGACCTGGACGCCGGGGATGCCGACGCCGCCCTCGCCCGCTGGGAGAGGCTGGAGCCCCGTCTCGACAGCTCGCCCATCCTGGCCTACAACCTCGGCGTGGCCCTGCTCCAATCCCGGAACGCCGCCCAGGCGGCGGCCCTCTTCCGGCGCGCGGCAGCGTCGGATCCAGGGTTCGCGGAAGCGAAGGTGGGGGAGGCCCAGGCCCTGCGCCTGGGCGGCGATCCGGAGGCCTCCCTTCAGCGGCTCGACACGGTCCTGCGCACGGACCCCCTCCATCCGGAAGCTTTGGAAGCGCGTGGGCTCGCCCTGCTGGAGCTGGGCCGGGAGGACGAGGCCGCCTCAGCCCTCCAGGCCGCCCTGGGGAATGCCACCCTGTCCGTCTCCATACGCGCCCGGGTCCTCGCCTGGCTCGGCAGCGCGCTGAGGGTGGCGGGCCGGGAAGCCGACGCCGAGGCCCGCCTGCGGGAGGCCTTGGCCCTGGACCCGGCCCAGGAGGACGCCTGCCTGAGCCTGGGCGTCCTCCTCGCAGGCCAGGGGCGCCTTGCCGAAGCCTGCGGCGCCATGCTCAAGGCGGCTTCCTTGGACCGGCGCCCCGCTCCCCGCCTCGCCCTCGCCCTCGCGGTGCCCGCCATCATCCCCAGCCAGGCCGACATTCCGAAGGAGCGGGCCGCCCTTTCGCGCCTCCTGGATTGGCTGGAGGACGAGGGCATCCTTTCCGAGGATCCCCTCCAGGACTTCCTCCTGCCGACCTTCTTCAACGCCTACCGGGGCCTTGGCAACAAAGACCTGCACCGCCGCCTGGCCCGCATCCTCGAGCTGGCCCACCCCGCGCTGACCTGGATGGCGCCCCACTGCCTGGAACCCAGCGATTGGGAAGGCCAGCGCAAGCTGCGCATCGGCTTCATCAGCCGGCACTTCAAGAACCACAGCATCGGCAAGACCAGCGAGGGCCTGATCCGGCACACGGACCCCGTGCGCTTCGAAAGGATCGTCTTCAGCTTCGAGGAACCCCACGACGAGACCGGGTGCGCCATCCGCGACGCGGCGGACCGCTTCGTGCGGCTCCCCCTCAACCTGGCCCAGGCCCGCCGCCTCATCGCCGACGAGGCGCTGGACGTGCTGTTCTACCAGGACCTCGGCATGGAGCCCGTGACCTGGCTGCTGGCCTTCGCCCGCCTCGCCCACGTCCAGTGCGTCAGCTTCGGCCATCCCGACACCACCGGCATCAGGAACGTCGACTGGTGGGTCAGCAGCGAGGGCTTCGAGCCCGAAGGCGCCCAGGCGCACTACAGCGAGAAGCTGCACCTGCTGCGGGACGTGGGCACCCTGGCCTACTACCATCCGCCGCTGGAGCCCGGGCCAAGGAACCGCGCCCACTATGGGCTGCCCGAGGGCCCGAACCTCTACGTCTGCCCCCAGACGCTCTTCAAGTTCCATCCTGACTTCGACGCCGTGCTGGAGGGCATCCTCCGCGGCGATCCCCAGGGCCTGCTGGTGCTGCTCCGCGGCGACATCGCCCCCTGGCGGGAGCGGCTCCTGGCGCGGTTCGCAGCGCGCTTCCCCGACTGCATGGACCGGATCCGCTTCCTGGGCCGGCTGGACGAGGACGATTTCAACGGACTCCTCAGGCTGGCGGACGTCGTCCTCGACACGCCCCACTTCAACGGCATGAACACCTCCCTGCAGGCCTTCGCCATGGGCTCGCCGGTGGTGACGCTTCCGCAGGCCTTCCAGCGGGGGCGCCACGTGCTCGGGATGTATCGCCGCATGGGCTGGATGGACCTGGTGGCCGATTCCCCGGAGCGCTACGTCGAGCTGGCCCTCCGGCTCGCCCTGGACCCGGGCTTCCGTGCCGGGGCCGTGGCGCAGATCGAGGCCCGTAGGTCCTTGCTCTTCGAGGACAGGAGCGTCGTCCGCCAGTTCGAGGACTTCTACGCGATGGCCGTGCGGGAGAGCCGGAAACCCCCGCCCCAGGATCTCAAGGTCGCCGTCATCACGCCCTACCACGGCGAACCCGAAGCCATGCTGCGCAAGGGCCACGATAGCGTGCGGGCCCAGACCTATCCCGCCACCCACATCCTGGTCAGCGACGGGTCCGCCGCGCCCTTTGTGCGGGGCTGGGAGGCCCAGGCCCTCGAGCTGCCGGTCCCCTCGAAGGACAACGGCCATACGCCGCGCACCGTGGGCGCCCTGGCGGCGATCTCCCAGGGCTTCGACGCCATCGCCTACCTGGACGCGGACAACTGGCTCCATCCCCGACACGTGGAGCTGCTGGTGCGGGAGCACCTGCGCTCCGGCGCCCCGGTGGTCAGCAGCCGGCGCACCTTCTGCCGGTGGAGCGACGGCTCCCCCATGCCCATCGACCTCGATCCCACCCCGGAGGCGGGCACCGTCGATACCGGCTGCCACCTCTTCACGCGGCCCGCCTTCCGCTTCCAGCCCCTGTGGGCCCTGATGCCCCGGCCTTTCGCCCCCGTGGGCAGCCGCCTCGTCTTCAACGCGCTGCGGGAGAGCGGCCTGCCCATCGCGTTCAACGGCGCCCCGACGCTGAACTTCCGCTCCCAGTACGGCCAGCACTACGTCGCCCTGGGTGAGGACCCGCCCTCCATCGCGAAGACGGGGCTCTGGGACGAGGACGCGAAGGCCCTGCACCTGGAGCAGGACCCCGGGGTCCGGAGGGACCTTTCGGGCTGGTTCCCCGGGGCCTCGGATCCCCGCGCCGGGCGCTGGCGCTGCCCCCAACCCATCGTCAACCTGGGCCCCACCCAGGGCGAGATCGACGCCGTCCGCGAACCCGAACCGGAGGTCCCCGCCTCACCGCCCCAGCCGCCCCGGGACCTGCTCCTCGTCACCGATCTGGCGGTGGACCCCCGGAAGGGCGGCAGCGAACAGCGCTTTTTCGCCATCCTGCGGACGCTGCTTTCAGAAGGCCACCGCATCCGGCACTACAGCCTGGCCTCCGGCCCCGCGGCGCCCCCGGACCTGCAGGCCCTCGCCGCAGCCGGGCCCGCGTACGCCTTCCAGGGATGCGTCTTCGACGCCCTGGGGGAGCTGCCCGCCTTCGACACCCTTTGGTTCGCCCACCTCTGGAACGAGACGTCCCTGGACGCCGCCGGCATGCTGCTCCTGGTCCTGCGGCGTCTGGCTCCGCAGCCCTTCGCCGTGGTCTTCGACGCCAACGACTACCTCTACAAGGCGCAGGCGCCGCTTCTGCCGGCCCTGGGCCGGTCCCTGCTGCAGAAGCGCTACAACGCCTTGCTGCGCCAGGCGGACGCGGCCCTCTTCGTCAGTGGCCTGGACCGGGGCCAGGCCCTGCGCTTCGCCGGCGGGGAGCGCGCCCGGGCCCATGTCGTGAGCGCCGCGGTGGAACCCCAAGCTGCCGCCCTTGCGGTGCCCTTCGAGGCCCGCCGCCACTTCTGCTTCTTCGGCGGCGACCATGTCGGGAACATCGACGCGGTCCAATACTTCGCCGACGACATCCTGCCGGCCATCCTCGCCCAGCGGCCGGACCTGGAACTGCACCTCTACGGCCTGGGCATGGACCCCGCGCGCTTCCGGATCCTCGCTTCCACCGCCGCGGCGGTGAAATTCCACGGCTGGGTGCCGAACCTCGCGGAGGCCCTTTCCCGCCATCGGGTGCAGGTGGTGCCGGTGCGCCTCGGAGGCGGCATCAAGATCAAGGTCCTGGACAGCCTCGCCCATGGCACGCCGGTCCTCGGCACCCGCAAGGGCTGCGAAGGCCTCGGGCTGGTCCCCGGCGAATCCGTCCTGTTGGCGGAAGATCCGGGGGGCTTCGCCACCGACGCCCTGCGCCTGCATGAGGACCGGAGCCTCTGGGAGGCGCTGCAAGCGGGCGGCTTGGCCCACGTGCGGGAGCGCTTCACCCCCGACCTGCTGCGCCACGCGATCCGGGGCGCCCTCCGGAACCTCCCGCCCAGCCCGCCGCGCCAGGGTTAAGATGGGCCTTCGGGGGTGGACCATGAACATTCCGGACCATCTGCGGCGCATGGTGGACGAGCTCGGCGAAGCCCTCGTGGCGGCCCTCGTCAGTGATCCGCGCTGCCGGGACCTGGCCCTGGACCTCCAGCGGGAAGGCTTCGAGCTCTCCCTGTCCCTGGAAGCCTCCGCCATCCACGCTGACGCGGAGGATTTCCCGGGCCGCGAATCCTGGTCCGAGGACGACAAGGCCTTCCTGAAGACCTTCCGGATCGCCATCGAATGAGCACTCCACGTACGGCTTCGCCGACCACCCCCCGATCGGACGCCACATCTAGTGGCGTCCTCCCGCTCCCGTCGCGGCTTCGCCTTACGGTCGCGGAGGGGGCCCCGTCCTTCCGGATCGCCATCGAATGACCGCCCCTGCCTGGGACGCGCCCGCCCCGGAACCGGGGGATGGAGGCCTGCCCAACGCCGCCGGAATGTCCCGGAAGGACCTGGAAGCCCTGCTCCAGGACCTGCAGGAGCCGGCCTTCCGCAGCCGCCAGCTTTTCGAGGGGCTGTACCGGCACCGCTACGCCTCCTGGGACCGCCTTACCGCCTACCCGAATGCCCTCCGGCAGCGCCTTGAGGGCCGCGCCGTCCTGGCCTGGCCGGCGATCACCGAATCCCTGCGCAGCGATGATGGCGCCACCAAGCACGCCTTCCGCCTCCGGGACGGGAAGCAGGTGGAGGGCGTCTTCATGCCCTATGCCAAGCGCACCACCCTCTGCCTCTCCAGCCAGGTCGGCTGCGCCATGGGCTGCACCTTCTGCGCCACGGGGATGATGGGTATCGTGCGCAACCTCACCGCCGGAGAGATCGTCGGCCAGGTGGTGGCCATGCTGAACCACCATGCCGTTCCTCTGGAGACCCGGGTGAACCTGGTGTTCATGGGCATGGGCGAGCCCCTGCACAACCTCGACCACGTGATGGAGGCCTTCAGCCTCCTGACCGACCCCGCCGGCCTCGCCCTTTCCCCACGGCGCATCACCGTCTCCACCTCGGGCCTCGTGCCGGGCATCCAGAAGATGGCCGCCTTCAAGACGCGCCCGCGCCTCGCCCTGAGCCTGAACGGCACCACCGACGCCTACCGCTCCCGCATCATGCCCGTGAACCGGATCTGGAGCCTGAAGGCCCTGGGGGCGGCGCTGGAGGCCTTCCCCCTCGAGAAGGGCGAACGCATCACCCTGGAGTACGTCCTGCTCCGGGGCATCACCGACAGCCTGGAGGACGGCCGGCGCCTCGCCGCCTTCGCCAGGCGTTTCCCCAGCAAGGTGAACCTCATCCCCTTCAACCCCCACGAAGGCAGCGGCTTCGAGGCGCCTTCGGAGGCCCGCATCTCCGAACTCTGCGACCTCCTCGCCGCCCGCCGTGTCACCGTGAGCGTCCGCCGCTCCCGGGGCCAGGACGTGGCGGGGGCCTGCGGCCAGCTGGTCCGGGAGGGCCGCCGCGGAACCGCGAAAGGGGCGTGAAGGGCGCAGCCGGCTTCGCTACTTCCGCGCGGCTTCGACCCTCAACTTGCCCACGCTCTCCAGGGCGGCCCGGGCCTGGATGTGCTCCGGCTCGAGGGCCAAGGCCTTCCGGAACATGGCCTCCGCATCCGCGAAGTTGCCCATCTCCGTGAGGTATTGGCCGGCGTTGAGGTAGGCCCGGAGGTCCTTGGGGAAGTTCTTGATGACCAGCTTGGATTCCCGCAAGGCGCCGTCCAGGTCCCCCTTCTGGGCCAGCACGACCGAGGTGTTGTTCACCCAGCTGGGATCCCTGGGGAAACGCTTCAGGCCCTCCGCGTAGACGCCAATGGCCTCATCGAGACGGCCGGAGGACTGGAGGGCGATGCCCAGGTGGCTGTAGGCGGTGGCATCCCGGTAGCCGTTCTGGATGGAGGCCTGGAGCAGTTCCACGGCCTTGGCCATCTGCCCCGCGTTCAGGGCCAGGGCGCCCAGGCCGTAGAGGGCGAAGGGATTGCCCGCCTCTTCCTTCAGGACCTGGTTGTAGAGCACCTCCGCCTGGGCCCGGTTGCCGAGCTTCTGCTGGTTGTAGGCGGCGTTGATGATGCCCTGGACGTAGGTGTTGGCGGCTTTCTTCTTGGCGGCTTTGGTCATGGCAATCCTGGGGAGGGAGGGGCGGATCAGTAGGCGGAGACGAAGACGCCGGACAGCAGGTCGGCGTAGGCGCAGGGAATTCCCTGGGCGAAGGGCTGCTTGGCGAGGTCGAGGCTGTGCCCGGCGGCGCCGTCGTCGCCCTCGATCCACACCGCGCGGACCTTCAGGGCGAAGGCGAGGTTCAACCCCGGATTCGCGTAGACCATGGAGCGCAGGCTCGGCAGGTTGAGCACCTGCTGGACTCCGCGGCCGCCTTCGTGGCCCATGCGGATCTCGCGCAGGGGCGTGAGCTGGGTCGTCTGCGCCCCGACACCGGCGCTGGTCACCTGGTAGAGGGTGACGATGTAGCCGGAGGGATGCCGGGCGTCCGAGGCGGCGGGTTGGAAGAGCACCTGCAGGTTCGAGTCGGCGAAGAGCCTGTGGTTGCCGGCGCCGGTGGCATTCCCGTCCACCAGCTTGTAGCTCGCGGCTCCGGCCCCCGGATTCCCGGTGGCCAGGTCCGCGGCGTTGCCGTTGAAGATGTCGAGCCGGGTGCCCGGGGTCACCGTCCCCGGCGCATGATTGATCTTCAGGTCCTGGATCTGGAGGTTCCGGACGGGGGTGATCACCGGTTTCAGGCCTCCCGCCTGCGCCAGGAGCGCATGCCCCTTCGGCGCGATCAGGCCCACCGCCAGCGCGACCTTGGCGACCACGTCCGTGGCGCCGGTGCCGGGAAACTGGACCTTGCCGACGAAGTTGTGGTTCACCTGCACGACCTCGGCGAAGTCCGAGGGCAGCCAGGCGGAAGCATAGGCCTGGAGGACTCCGGGGAAGGCCGTGGCGGCGATGTCCGTCGAGCCCGTGTTCCACCACTGGGCGAGCACGGGGCTGCCCGCCTCGATCCCCGCCTCGCCCAGGCGGAGGCCCGCGGCGCGGCGGTCCTTCAGGCCGTAGACGACCAGGGCATTGGACGTGAGGCCGTCGAAGGTGTTGAGCCCCGCATCGAAGCGCGTGGCCGTGCAGGCCCCGCCGCCCTGGGTTTCATCCGAGGCGGGATCCGCCACCCGCACCCGGGCCGCGAAGCCGGGCGCCGGCGGCGCCCCCATCAGGAGCTTCAGGGCTTCGAACTGGGCGCGGTTCCACCCCGTCAGGGAGGTAGAGGAATTCTGGGCCTGGTTGGACCCGTTATTGTTCTGCCCCAGGGCGGCGAAGGAGAGGACGGCGAGGGGATTGGTGAGGCCCTGGGCCATGTCGAAGGGCTGGGTCACCG
>JBGASS010000079.1:0-9339 GCA_044229555.1 Holophagaceae bacterium | reverse complement strand
GGTCGGGATCCTGGTTGCCACCGCCGGCAACATCTCGGAGCTCCAGAAGCAGGGCCTGAACTTCATGGCCCCCAAGCTCGCCGGAAAATAGACGCTTCACACCTCCCGAAGGGCCCGCACCGCGGGCCCTTCGCCTTTCCCGCCGTCGCGGAGGCCCGCCCGGCGCGGTTACACTGGAACCTCAGTCGGGGCGTGGCGCAGCCTGGTAGCGCATCTGCTTTGGGAGCAGAGGGTCGGAGGTTCGAATCCTCTCGCCCCGACCAAATGAAACGGGGCACCGGTTTTGGGTGCTCCGTTTCCAGTGATGAATCACACAGCCGGACACGCAATCCCGGAGGGATACTGGGGATCTCCCCACGCTCCGGAGCTCGTGTGCGGTTCCATCCATGAAAATCGCCTTCATCGGCACCCACGGCGTGGGGAAGACCACCCTCTGCTACGAGCTGGCCGCCGCCCTCAAGCGGGACGGCGTCCACGTGGACATCGTGAAGGAGGTGGCGCGCCTGTCGCCCCTGCCCATCAACCAGAAGACCTCCCTGGAGGCCCAGACCTGGATCTTCACCACCCAGATGGCCGAGGAGATCCGCTCCGCGAGCCAGCATGACGTGGTGGTCTGCGACCGCAGCGTGCTGGACAACTATGCCTACATGATGCTGGCCTTCGGCCGCCAGCTGCCCATCGAGCGCTTCATGCACCACTGGATGAAGAGCTACGATCTGCTCTTCAAGGTGCCCTTCACGGGGCAGCTCTCCGCGGACGGCGTGCGGGATACGGACACCTTCTTCGCCACCGCCGTGGACGGCCTGGTGGACCGGCTCCTGGCGGAGCGGGGCCTGGTCCACGAACGCCTGGACGCCGCGAGCCGCGCCACGTGGATCGAGCGCGTGAAGCACGTGGTGATGGCCCATCCGAAGGGCCAGAAGCGCCTCCTCTAGCCGCGACCGCCGGAGAGCGACTGCTGGCAGACTCGGGAGATGCGCGCCGCCCTCCTCGCCCTGCTCCTCCCCCTGTGCTTTGGCGGAGCCCCCGCGAAGCCGCCGGCCCTCCAGGCGACGGCCTCGGCCCTTTCGGACGGGCCCTACGTCCTATGGGAAGGCAGGACGGCCCGGATCCTGGAGCTCCGCGAGGGCGACCAGCTGGGTGAACGGCGCGTCCAGGCCCCGGTACCCCTGGATCTCCCGGGGCCCTTCGGGGGCCGTCTCAACCTGAGCGGGCGGGCCTACCCCGTCGCGAAGGACCGCTTCCCCGACCCCGGCCGCATCCTCGCGATCTCCGACCTCCACGGCCGCTTCGACGCCGCCCTGGCCCTGCTCAAGGCCCAGAAGGTGGTGGATGGCCGACTGCGCTGGACCTTCGGGAAGGGCCATCTCGTCATCGTCGGGGACGTCTTCGACCGCGGTCCCCAGGTCACCGAATGCCTTTGGTTCCTTCGGGCCCTGGAGGAAGGGGCGCAGAAGGCCGGCGGCGCCGTGCACTTCGTGCTTGGCAACCACGAAGCCATGGTCATGGCCGGGGACCTGCGCTACCTGCATCCCCGCTACGGCCGCCCACCCCAGGGCCTGCCTTCCCTGCCTGAGCTTTACGGACCCGCTTCGGAACTGGGCCGCTGGCTGCGCAGCCGGCCGGTCCTGCTGAAGCTGGGCCCCTTCCTCTTCGTCCACGGCGGCATCAGCCCCGCCCTGCTGCAGCAGGGCCTGGATCTCCAGGACATCAACCGGCTCGCCCGAACCACCCTGGGCCGGCCCACCCGCGACCTGGAGGGCCCGGCGGCCTTCCTCCTGGGAGAGGACGGGCCCTTCTGGTACCGGGGCCTGGTGCCCGGCGCCACGCGCCGGGATGCGGACGCCGGGGACCTGGACCAGGTGCTCAAGACCTTCGGCGTGAAGGCCCTCGTCATCGGGCACACGACGCTGGAGGCCATCGCCCCACTCCACGGGGGCCGCGTCTACGCCATCGACGCCGGCTTCAAGGAGGGCCGCCCAGGGGAGGCCTGGATCTGGGAGAAAGGGAAGGCCTGGCGCGGCACCGTGGAGGGCCGGCGCGAGCCTCTGGCGCCCTGAACCTCCCCGGGTCCGGGCGGCTTCCCGTTCTACAATGGAAGGCGGGTGCCCATAGCTCAGGTGGATAGAGCAACGGCCTTCTAAGCCGCAGGTCGCTGGTTCGAGTCCAGCTGGGCGCACCATCCGCTCCGGAAAGGCAGCCCCATGATCTTGCGCAAGGAATACTGGTTCGAATCCGCCCACTTCATCTACAACCATCCGGGCAAGTGCCGGAACCTCCACGGCCACAGCTACAAGCTCTTCGTGAACATCGAGGGCGCGGTGAACCCGGAGACGGGGATGATCATCGACTTCGACGACCTTTCCAAGATCGTGAACGAGAAGGTGATCGCCAAGCTCGACCACCGCTTCCTCAACGACCTCATCCCGCTGAGCACGGCCGAGAACATCAGCGTGTGGATCTGGAACCAGCTCAAGCCCGACCTGCCGGACCTCTGCCGCATCGAGGTGTTCGAGACCACGGACAACTGCGTCGTCTACGAGGGCAAGTGATGCGTGCCCTGAAGCTCCTGCCCATCGCCGCCCTCCTGCTCCTGTCGGGCTGCAAGGCCCTGGATCCCGTGGCCATGTACCGCGAAGCCGCGCGTAATTTGCACTTCAGCCTGGAACGCCTCGTCCCGAAGGTGGACCTGGCCTTCCCGCTGGAGCGCTCCCGGATCCGCATCGGCCTCGACCTGGGCATCGAGAACAAGTCCTCCGTGCGCCTGGTCTCGCGGATCCTCGGCGGCAAGCTGCACCTCGACCAGGAGGGCGTCAGCCGGCCCATCGGCTTCATCTCCTTCCCCAGGGGACTCGAGCTGGCGGCGAATTCCAAGCGCACCTCCACCGCCGAACTGTCCCTCACCTACGCGGAGGTGAAGGAACTCTGGGAACCGCTGATGGCGGTGATCCAGAAGAAGAAGGGCGGCACCTTCCGCCTGGACGGCGAGGCGGAACTGGACGTGCTCGGCCTACCCATCAAGGTGCCCCTCCGGGCCTCCAAGCGCTCTGGGGACTGATTTGCTCCGCGCCGTCGTCTTCGATCTCTGGAACACCCTGGTCCACAGCCCTGGAGGCAATCCCTTCCAGAAGGTGGAGGCCTTCCTCACGCCGGAGCAGCGGATCCATTTCGCCGCCCTGCAGCGGGACGGCATGACCCGGCCCTACGCCTCGGCCCGGGCCTTCGCGGCCCAGTGGCGCGAGCGCCTGGGGCTCAATCCCGACCAGGAGGAGGCCTTCATCCGCACCTTCATCCTCGCGGAGGGCGAAGCCCTGCTCTATCCCGAAGCCCTGCAGGCCCTGGAACACACCCGGGCCCTGGGCCGCATCGCCCTGCTCTCCAACACCCAGAGCTTCGAGCTGGATTTCCTGGACGCGCTGGGACTTTCGGCCCAGTTCCGGGTGAAAGGCCTGAGCGCCGAGCTGGGCCACCTCAAGCCCGAGGCCGGCGCCTTCGCGGCCATGCAGAAGCGCCTGGGGCTCTTCCCCGGCGAGCTGGCCCTGGTGGGGGACAACTGGCGGGATGACGTGGAGGGCGCCCTGAAGGCCGGCTGGACCGCGATCTGGATCAACCGCCGGGGCCGGCCCCGGCCCGACCACGATCCGGAGGCCGAGCTGGTGGAGCTGCCGGATCTCGCCCAGGTGCCCGAGATCGTCGCCCGCCTCCAGGCCGGCGCCCGGTGTTCCACCTGCCTGGGATAGGAGCGCCCATGGACCTCAGCAGCCTCGGCCTCGGAACCTACCTGGGCCCCCCGTCCCCGGACGCCGACCGCCGCTACACGGAAAGCGCCCTCGCCTTCCACCGACTGGGGGGCACCGTCTTCGACACCGCCGCCAACTACCGCCACGGCCACAGCGAATGGGCCCTCGGCGCGGCCTTCGCGTCCCTGCCCCGGGAAGCCTTCTTCATCAGCACCAAGGCAGGCTACCTGCCCATGTCCGATGGGGTCACGCAAGAAGGTCCCCGCGCCTGGTTCGAGCGGGTCCTCACCCGCCCCGGGATCCTCTCCCCTGAAGAAGTGGTCGACGGCTGCCACGCCATGACCCCGGCCTATCTCGAGGCCCAGCTCGCCCACAGCCGCGCGGCCCTCGGCGTGGACGCGGTGGACCTCTTCCACCTCCACAACCCCGAGCACCAGCGGCCCTCCCTGGGCCCCGCGCGCTTCGAGGACGCGCTGCTCCAGGCCTTCGAGGCCTGCGAAGCCTTCGTGGCGAAGGGCTGGACCCGCGCCTACGGCTGCGCCACCTGGAACGGCTTCCGGGTGGCGGACACGGCGCCGGACCACCTGAGCCTCGAGCGGCTGCTGGCCCTGGCGGAAAGAGCCGGCGGGAGGGACCACCACTTCCGGTGGATCCAGCTGCCCCTCAACCTCGCCATGCCCGAAGCCTTCCTGAGCCCCACCCAGGTCTTCCAGGGGGAGGCGCTCACGGCCCTCGAAGCGGCCCAGGCGGCGCAGCTGGACGTCCAGACCAGCGCGAGCCTCATGCAGGCCCGCATCCTCCGCCAGCTCCCGCCGGACTTCATCGCGGCCCTGGGCGCGGCGACGCCAGCCCAGGCGGCCCTCCAGTTCACCCGCTCCTGCCCCGGCGTCACGACGGCCCTCTGCGGCATGGGCAGCCCGGCCCACGTGGCTGAGAACGCCGCCGTGCTCGCCCTTCCGAAGGCGACGTCCAGGGTGCTGGCCTCCGTCTTCGAGGATTGATTCGAATTTTTTAGAAATAGACCCTTGCGAACTATTTCGATTATTCTAGAATTATCCCGTGGAGGAGCCCATGGCCCGGTTGAGGACAGCGCCGCCCAGCTGGCCGCCCTGGGCCATCCGTGCGCCCGGCATCCTCCGCGCCGTGGTGAAGGGGCCCCAGGAAGGGACGCCCGCCGGTGACCTGCAGGCCCGGCTGGACATCCCTGCCTCCACCCTCAGCCACCATCTCGCCACCCTCAGCCAGGCGGGGCTGGTCACCGCGGAGCGCCAGGGGACCTTCCTCCTCTACCGCGCCGAATTCAAGGCCCTGCGCGCCCTCACCGACTTCATCTGGGAGGACTGCTGCGGCGGTGGCGCCTGCTGCTGAGTTTTTTTGGATCACTATTTCGATATTCATCGAATTCATGGAGGTGCCCATGCAGGGCGTCCTGAAACCCCATCTCTCCCTCAACGTGTCCGACCTGGAGGCCTCCGTGGCCTTCTACGAAAAAGCCTTCGGGGTCGCCCCCGCCAAGCGCCGCCCCGGCTACGCCAAATTCGACCTGACGGCCCCGTCCCTGAACCTCACCATGCAGCAGTCCGCGCCCACGGGCGTCAATGCCGACCACTTCGGGATCCAGGTGGGCTCCACCGCCGACGTCGAGGCCGCGGTGGCCGCCTTCCAGGCCGCGGGCCTGGCGACGGTTCAAGAGGAGAAGACATCCTGCTGCTATGCCCTGCAGGACAAGGTCTGGATCACCGATCCCGACGGCAACCCGTGGGAGGTCTTCACCGTCCTCGGGGACGCCGACCGCCTGCACAAGCGCGAGGCCGGCAGCGCCTGCTGCGCCCCCGGACGCACCCTGACAGAGAACGTCCCGGCCGCCTGCGAGGCTCCCGTGGCCTGCGCGACCAGCGCCGCCTCGACCGGATCCTGCGGCTGTTCCTGAATCCATCCATCGAAGAGGTGAGCCATGACCACCGTCCATGAAGCCGTCCAGGCGGCCTACGGTCGCATCGCCGCCGGCACCGCCGGCTGCTGCGGCCCCTCGTCCTCCTGCTGCGGCCCCGGCGCCCAAGCCGACGTCCTCGCCGAGGCCCTGGGCTACTCCGCCGAGCAGCTGGCGGCCATCCCGGAAGGCTCCAACCTCGGCCTCTCCTGCGGCAACCCCACGGCCCTGGCGGAGCTGAAGCCCGGCGAGGCGGTCCTCGACCTGGGCAGCGGCGCGGGCTTCGACGCCTTCATCGCCGCGGCGAGGGTCGGCGCGTCCGGCCAGGTCCACGGCGTCGACATGACCCACGAGATGGTGGCCCGAGCCCGGACGAACGCCGCGGCCTTCCGCCGCCGCACGGGCCTGGAGAACGTCACCTTCCACCTCGCCCAGATCGAGGCGCTTCCGCTGCCGGACGCTTCCGTGGACGTGGTCATCTCCAACTGCGTCCTGAACCTGAGCCCCGACCAGCCCGCGGTCTGGAGGGAGATCGCCCGGGTCCTCAAGCCCGGCGGGCGGGTGGCCATCTCGGATCTCGCCCTCCTGCGGCCCCTGCCCGAGGCCGTCAAGGCGGACGTCGAAGCGCTGGTGGGCTGCATCGCCGGGGCGGCCCTGCTCGAGGACACGAAAGCCATGGTGCGGGCTGCGGGCCTCGAAGGCCTGGAGGTCGAGACCCACGGCGAAGCCCTCGCCGCCATGCTCGATCCCTCCGATCCGCTCCACCGCAGTCTGCTGGACAAGCTTCCCGAGGGCACCTCACCTGCGGACTTCGTCACCAGCGCCCTGTTCAAGGCCCGGAAGTCCGCATGACGAAATCCCGCCTCGCCTTCCTGGACCGCTTCCTGACCCTCTGGATCTTCCTGGCCATGGGCCTGGGCGTTTTTCTGGGCTACGCGGCTCCCGCCTTCAACCGCGCCATCAATGCCTGGAACGTGGGCACCACCAGCCTGCCCCTCGCCGGGGGTCTCATCCTCATGATGATCCCGCCCCTGGCCAAGGTGAAGTACGAGGAGCTCCACCTCGTGTTCGGCAACAGGAAGGTGCTGGGGCTCTCCCTGTTCCAGAACTGGATCCTCGGGCCGCTCCTCATGTTCGGACTGGCGGTGCTCTTCCTTCGGGACCGGCCCGAGTACATGGTCGGACTCATCCTCATCGGCCTGGCCCGTTGCATCGCCATGGTGATTGTATGGAACGACCTGGCGAAGGGCGACACGGAGTACTGCGCGGGGCTGGTGGCTTTCAACTCCCTCTTCCAGGTCTTTTTCTTCAGCCTCTACGCCTGGTTCTTCATCACCGTCCTGCCATCAAAACTCGGCCTCCAGGGCGCGGTCGTGGCCATCACCATCCGGCAGATCGCCACCTCGGTCTTCATCTATCTGGGCATCCCGTTCATCGTGGGCTTTCTCCTGCGCTTCATCCTGGGCCGGCGGAAGGGCCTCGACTGGTACCACCAGGTCTTCGTGCCGAGGATCAGCCCCCTGACCCTTATCGCCCTGCTCTTCACCATCGTGGTGATGTTCAGCCTCAAGGGCGACACGCTGGTGAGGCTGCCCTTCGACGCCCTGCGCATCGCCCTGCCCCTGCTGATCTACTTCGTGGTCATGTTCCTGCTCAGTTTCTGGCTTTCGAAGAAGGCGGGCGCGGACTACCCCAGGAGCGCGACTCTGAGTTTCACCGCCGCCTCCAACAACTTCGAGCTGGCCATCGCCGTGGCGGTGGCCACTTTCGGCATCGCCCACGGGGCCGCCTTCGCCGCCGTGATGGGCCCCCTGGTGGAGGTGCCGGTGCTCATCGGCCTGGTGAACGTGGCGCTGTGGATCCGCCGGCGCTGGTATTCCGCGGTCCCGGCTGTCGCGCCGACGGCGCCATGAGCGAAGGCCTGCTCTTCCTCTGCGTCGCCAACAGCGCCCGGTCCCAGCTGGGAGAGGCCCTCGCCCGGGCGCTCTTCAAGGGCAGGGCCTCGATCCAAAGCGCCGGATCCAGGCCCTCCACCGTGAACCCCTTCGCCCTCGAGGTCCTCGCGGAGATCGGGATCGACGCCTCCCGACAGGCCTCAAACCCGTGGCGTCCATCGATCCCGCTTCCGTGGACACCGTCATCACCCTTTGCGCGGAGAAGTCTGCCCGGTCTTCTCTGCGGCGCCCGGCGCCTCCACTGGCCCCTTCCCCGATCCCGCCCAGCCGGGCCTGGACCGGGAGGCCAGCCTGGCCCGCTTCCGGGAGGTCCGGGACGCCCTGCAGGCGCGCCTCGAAGCGTGGGGCCGCGAAGAGGGCCTGCTGGAACCCTGAGGCCAGTCCAGAATCAGGGCATGCACATCCTCGCCATCACGCCGGGCCGGGGCTTCGAGCCGCGAACCTGGGCCCCCGTCCTCCGCAGCGGCGTGGATGGCTTCCTCCTCCGCGAGCCCGGCCTCGAGGCCCGGGACCTGCTGAGCGCGGCCCGCTGCGCCGGGAGGCGGCGCCGGAAGTGGCGCTGTGGGTGGGAGGCCGCCTGGACGTGGCCCTGGCCTGCGGCGCGGGCCTGCATGCCCCGGAGCGCCATCCCGAACTGCCCGGCGGGCTGGTCCCCCTCTCGCGGCCCCTGCACGCGCCCGCGCAGCTGGATTCCCGGCGGGCCTGCGCCCAGCTCCTGGTCGCCCCGGTCTTTCCTTCGCCGGGGAAGGGAGAGCCCTGGGGCCTTCGCGGCCTCCACGCCCTGCTGGACGCGATGGCGGAAGGCGGACCTCGCGTCCTCGCCCTCGGGGGCGTGGACGCGGCGAACGCGCCGTCCATGCGCCATCCGCGCCTGGATGGCGTCGCGCTGATCCGCGCCCTGTGGGAGGCCCCCGAGCCCGCCGGCGCCGTGGAGGCGCTCCGGAAGGCCTGGGCCTGATAACCTGCCTCCATGTTCCGGGATCTGCGGGAAAGGGTGAGCCCCTCGCGGCGGGTGGTGGCCTGGGTGCTGCTCGCGCTGCTCGCCGGCGGCACCGCCTTCTTCATGTTCCGCATGTCCGGCGGGGCGCATCCCGCCCTGCTCCGCGCCGCCAGCATGCTCTTCTGGGCCGCGGTGGCCTACGTCGGGATCCGGGCCTTCAGCTTCCTCCTCCTCGATCCCCTGCTCAGCCTGGGGAAGACCGCCACGCCGGGCTTCGCCCGGGACCTCATCGTGGTGGTGCTCTACCTCCTCGCCGCCGGCGGCGTGATGCGGGAGGCGCTGGGGGTCAGCATCGGCCAGCTCCTGGGCACCGGCGCCATCGCCGCCGCGGTGGTGGGCCTGAGTCTCCAGGAAACCCTGGGCAACCTCTTCTCCGGCATCTCCCTGCACCTGGATCCGACCTTCCAGGAGGGCGACTGGATCGAAGTGACCGGCAACATCCGGGGCGGCGCCGGTCGGGACACCTTCATCGGCCAGGTGGAGGCCATGACCTGGCGCACGGTGCAGCTGCGCACGGAGAACGGGGACACGGACATCTTCCCCAACCGGGTCATCGCCCAGGCGGTGGTCACCAATCTCTACGTGCCTTCGGGCCTGCACCGCCGCACCACCAAGGTGGTGGTGGAGCCCCATCCCGACCTCCACACGGCCATCGCCAAGCTCACCCAGGCCCTCGCCGGCATCCCTCACTACGCCCACCATCCCCCGGAGATC
>JBGASS010000078.1:0-8809 GCA_044229555.1 Holophagaceae bacterium | reverse complement strand
ATGACGAGGGCACAAGGGCAGGCGATCACCAGGAGCACGAGGGCCCGGTAGATCCAGGGCGCCCATGCCGCTCCCGTGGCGAGTGGCGCCAGGGCCACAAGCAGGGCTACTCCCATCACCACGGGCGTGGAGATTCGGGCAAAGCGGTCCACCCACAGCTCAGAAGGGGCCCGGTTACTTTGGGCTTCCCCGATGAGGCGGATGATGCGGGCGAGCACCGTATCGCTGGCCACTTTGGTGCTTTCCACCATCAGGGTTCCGTTGCCATTGATGCTGCCAGCGAAGATCTCCTGCCCTGGCTCTTTGGGCACGGGCAGGCTTTCGCCCGTGATGGGCGCTTGGTTTAGAGCGCTTTCCCCTTGGAGCACCCGGCCATCCAACGGGACGCGTTCCCCGGGTTTCACGACAAAGATCCCTCCCAGGGGCACGGTCTCGGCAGGAACTTCCCTAGTTTCGCCACCCTCCACAAGATGTGCAGTGGGCGGTGTGAGGTCCATGAGGGCTTCCACGGCCCGTCGGGCGCGGCTGATGCTCCAGGCTTCAAGTACGAAGGACACGGCGAAGAGGAACGAGACGGTGGCTGCCTCGAACCACTCGCCGATCACCACCGCCCCACTCACGGCCACTATCTCCAGGAGGTTCATGTCCGGGCGCAGCCGCAGGGCGGAAAGCCAGGCCTTGGGGGCGATGAACCAGCAGGCGGAGACGATGCCCAGGAAATAGGCCGCCTGGGCTAAAACGGGTACTCCATGCGCGCGCCCCACGCCTTCCGATCCCAGGGCTTCCAGAAAACCACCCGCTTGGTAGACATGCAGGAGGAAGCCCAAGGCCGTCAGAAGCCCGCTGGTGATCATTAGAGCGAGTTGGATCTTTTGGCGCCCGGATTTCTGAGCCCGCGCCTCGGGCGGGAGATCCACCCACGGCTCAGCCTGCATGCCCGTCCTGCCGACCGCAGCGAGGATCGCCTCGGAGGGGACCTTCCCCTCCAAGACGATCATCTTGGCCTGAACGAGGTCGAAGGCGAGATGGACCTCGCCTCCCACCAACGGCCCCACCTCACGCTTGAGGACGGCAACCTCTTCCGCGCAGTCCATGCCATGGATTTTGAAGGCACGTTTAGGGTGACTCATGGTTCGCCTCCTTCGGAGCTCCGACCCAGGCATAGAAACTGGGGAGGGCCAACAGGGTGAAGAGGGTGCTCGTGATGAGCCCGCCCACCATGACGATGGCCAGGGGCCGCTCCAGTTCACTGCCGCCGATGCCCAGGAGCATCGGCATGAGGCCGAGGATGGCGCAGCCGGCGGTCATGAGCTTGGGGCGGACCCGGCCGAGGGAGGCTTCCTCCAGCGCTTCGGCGAAGGGCTTGCCCTCCGCCATCAGGTGCTTGGCCTGGGTGATGAGCACGAGGCTGTTCTGCACGGCCACGCCGAAGAGCCCGATCATGCCGACGATGGAACTGATGTTCCAGGTCTCGCCCGCCAACCAAAGCGCCAGCAGGCCGCCCGCGAAGGCATCCGGCAAGGTGGCGACGACGACGAGGACCTCGCGCCAGCGTCCCAGGGCCAGGTAGAGCAACCCGACCACAAGGGCCAGTGCCAGCGCGATGGCCACGCTCAGCCGCTTCTGCGTCTCTCGGGCCTCCTCAACCTGGCCGCCGATCTTGATGACAGTCCCCTTGGGGAGGTCCATGCCGGCCATGGCTTTTTCGACCCGGGAGGCAGTTCCCCCCAGATCGCCGGTGGTGCGGACGTTTACGGCCAGGCGCCGCTGAGCCGCCTCGCGGCGGATCATGCTCGGAGTGCTCGTCTCCTCAAACCGGGTGACCTGGCCGAGTTCGATGATCCGTCCGCCCTCCAGGATGATCGGGAGACGTTTCAGCGTTTCGGGGCTGGTCCGGCCGTCATTGGGAAAGCGGACCATCCGCTCGATCCGTTGAGGGCCATCAAAACGAGCTTCGGTCTCAAGTCCCTGCAACCCGGCTTTGAGCGTCTGGACCACCATCGAGCGCGGCACCTGGAGGCGACGCAGGGCATCGTCATCAGGGATGATCCGCCACCGGGGAAGAGGGCCACCGCCATCAGGGCTGACCGAGGCGACACCTTCGAGTTTGGAGAGGCGTTCTTGAATGCTGGGCAACTTGGCGCGGAGTGCCTCCAGATCGGGGTGAAAGAGCTTCACCTGGAGATCCGCCGGAGTCCCGCCGATGCCTTCCGCGATCCGCATTCCCATGGGTGTCGTGAGCTCCACCGGGTAAGGGAGATCTTCGATGGACTCGGCCACCTCGTGCTCCACGACCTTGGATGGGCTGCTTCCATCCAGTACCACCAGCACATCGCTGAGGGTGTGAGGCATGGGGTCTTCGGTCAGTTCGGCTCGGCCCGTCCTCCGATAGACCGAGGACACCCCGGGGATCCGTGCGAGCTTCTCCTCGAGCTGGAGGTTGGCCTCATCCACAGAGGCCAGGCTGGTCTCGGCCGGAAGGGATGAATTCAGCATCAACGCGCCCTCATCGAGCTTGGGCAGGAAGTTGCTCCCGAGGTGCAGGGCCAGCCAGATGCTCGGGATCGTGATGCCCAGGGCCGCTACTCGGACGATGGCTCCGTGGCGCATGGCCCATTCCAGGCCGGGCTTGTAGAAGGCCTTGAGGCCCGTGACGAAGCGGGGTTCCTCGAGGGTCGTGCCCGGGGGCAGGTACCGCTCCACAAGGGCCGGTACCAGGGTGAAGCTGAGCACCAAGCTGATGGTCATGGCCGAGGCCACGGCGATGGCCAAAGGTGCGTAGAGTCGGCCCGCCACGCCTCCGATGGCCAGGAGCGGAATGAACACCGCGAGGATCACCAGCACCGCCGTGAGGATGGGCATGCCCACCTCCGCAGCCGCTCGGGTGAGCGCCACGCGACGGGGCTCCAGGTGTTCGCGGTGCTGGTGCAGACGGTGCGCCAGATTCTCGACCATGATCACGGCGGCATCCACGAGCAGGCCGACCGCGATGGCAAGCCCGCCCAACGTCATGGCGTTCAGCCCGAGCCCGGCCATCCGCAGCGGAATCGCGGCGCCGAATGTGGCGAGCGGCAGGACTACGATGACGAGGAGGGCCCCGCGCAGGCTTCCCAGCAAGAGGATCAGCACGAGGGCCACGAAGCAGCCACCGAGCAGCAACGCCGTCGTTACACCCCCGAGGGCGTGGGAGACCAGCGTCCCTTGGTCGTACATGAGGGTGAGGGACATGCCGGGAGGCAGGCTCCCGCGCAGCTCATCAAGGGCCGTGCGGACCTCCAGTGCCGTTTGGAGGGTGTCCGCCGTGGGCTGTTTCACGACGCGGAGGCTGACGTCCTCATGGCCCTGATGGCGGGCGAGGCCGCGCCGAAACCCGGTGCCATCCCGGACCTCGGCCACGTCTCCAAGCTGGACCACGCCGTGCTGCGTCCGGAGGGGGAGGTGCCGGATCTCCTCGGGGGTCGCCGCGAGGCTGCCCACAGTCATGAACCAGCCCTTGTCCTGGATCTCCATCACACCGGCGGCCTGATCCTGGGCGCTGCCCTTCAGGGCCTCGGCCACCGCCTCAAGGCTCACGCCCTGGAGGCGCATCTGCTCCGGGTTCAGGGTCACCTGGAGCTGGCGCTCCTCTCCACCCAGGCGTTCCACTCGGGCCACCCCGGGAACGGCTTGGAGTCGCGGAACCAGAACCTTCTCCGTGTGGTCGCGGAGCTTCATGGGATCCACGGAGGGTCCTTCCAATACGATCTCCTGGATCTCCTGGAGACGGCCCGCTGCGCTGGACATCAAGGGTGGGCGGGTGCCCTCCGGAAAGGCTCCGACAACGCCCGCAAGGCGCTCGGCCACGAGCTGTCGGGCCCTCCATGGGTCCGTGTCGCTCTCAAAGGCGATCACGACCTGGATCACCTCGGCCTGCACCGTGGTGACCACGCGCTTCACGCCAGGGAGGCCGCCGACGGCCTGCTCCACCGGCTGGGCTACGGTAAGTTCCAGTTCCGAGGCGGCCCGCCCCGGACTTTGGATGAGCAGACTTAGGGAGGGCAGCGTGAGGTCCGGGAAGAGGTCCCGCTTCAAATTGAGAAAGGTCACCAACCCCGCCACGCCCCACACCAGAACCAGCGCGAAGACCCAGCCCTTTCGGGGCAGAAGCCAATCGAACCAGCGGCGGACGGGGGAACGGTGCTGAGGGATATAGGGTTCAGGAACCGCATTCGGTACCTGCGGTTCCACGGAATCGCGAGGCTCAGTGGTCATGATCCTCGCCTCTGCTCTTGCGCTTAATCTGCAGCGACTTGAGGAGGTAGGCGCCTTCGCCAACCACCGTCTCACCGGGCTTGACTCCTTCGAGCACCATCACGTCACCGCCCAGCTCAGCCCCTCGACGAACGGGGCGGAACTCGGCCTCCTCGCCTTCCTTCACAAACACGCCCCAGGTTCCCTCCACCTGCTGCAAGGCGCTCTGGGGAAGGACCACGGTCTTGGCCAAGGGCACATGCACCTCCAGCGGCGTGCCGGGAATCGGCAGCGAGCCTCCCAGGAGACGGAGGCGGTAGCTGAGCCGGCGCGTATCCGCTGTGAGGGTCATGGGCGACCCCTCGACCTGCGCCTTCCATCGCTGGCCATCGGCCTTTCGTACCTCCGTCACGGCACCGGGCCTCCAGTTCTGAGGCGCGGGCAACGGCAGTTCCAGCTTGGCGATGGCGGCGGATGCGGATTGGAAGCTCCCGAGCTCCTGGCCGGCCTCCACCCCTTGCCCGAGCTGGGCGCGGTAGGCCGTGACGGAGCCCGCCTTCGGGGCCTTCACGGTGAAGGTGGAACCGGCGGCCTCAGGGCTCACCCCTCGGGCCTCTAGCGCCAGGCGAGAGGCTTCTTCGTCCGCCTTGGCCGTGGCGGCCTCGCTTCGAGCCACCTCCAGCTCGCGGCGCGAGCCCGCCTGGGCCTCGAAGAGCCGCTGCTCCCGAGCGAGCTCGGCCTCGGTTCGCTCACGCTTGGCTTTGGCCGAGAGCCAGTCGGCTTTGAGGCGGGCGAGTTCGGGGCTCTGAACCACCAGCAGCCCGGATCCTTGCCCCACGTGTTTTCCCGGTGGAACCAGCATCCCTGAGATGATGCCTTTCACGGGAGAGCTCAGCAGGGCCTGAGCTGATTCATCCCCGATGGCCTCGGCGGGATACCAGGCGCCTTCGGCTTTGGGCTCCGGGACGACGAGGAAGCGCAGCCCGCGGACTTCCTTGATGGGCAGCCGAATGCCTTCACCCTCCGCGCCTTCCTCCTTGTGGGCCTCGGCCTGACGGGCCGAGGGAACTGCCTTCCGGTCGCAAGCGAGCGTGGCCACCAGGAGCAGGCCGAGTGTGGAAAGTCGAATGGGATGAGTCATGGGTTCACACCGTCGGTGAGGGCCTGGAGTTCGGCGGAGAGAAGGTGGGCAGCCTGCAACCGGCGCAGGTAGGCCACCTGGGCTTCGAGCAGCTGACGGCGGATGGGAAGGGCTTCGGAAGGTCGTTCCTTGCCTTCGGAGAGGCGGAGGCTCACGGCACGCAGGGCCGTATCGAAGGCCGCGAAGGGCGCGGCGGGCGCCGCCGTCTGCAACCGTGTCAGTGCGGACTGGAAGCGGCCTTCGAGCTCCAGCAGGGCGATCTCCAGTTCACGCTTGGTGGCCTGGAGGTTGGCCTCGGCTTCCTGGCGGATGGCTCGTCCTTCCCCTGGCCGGGAAAAGCGATAGGCGAGGCCGACCTTGGTGATGCGGTCTTCCCCTTCCTTTCCATAGCTCCCTCGAAGGCTCCATCGGCTCGTGGCCAAGGCTTCCTGGTGAATAAGGGCCTGCTGGTCTAGATCCAAGCGGCTTTGAAGGGCCCGACGCAGCGAGCTGCGCTCAAACTTGGCTGAGAGGCTTTCCTCTAGCGGCAACATCGCCTCGCCGGGGCCCGCCAGAGAGATGGGCGCACTGGGCACCTCTGCCAGCGCCCGAAGGTTTGACCAGGCCAGAAGGCGCTGCCGGCGGGCTTCATCCAAATCGAGCTGGGCCTTGAGAACCTCTCCCTCCACCAGGCTCACCTGGAACGCTGGATCCGCACCGGCTTCCAATCGAGCTTTGGACGCCTTGAGCCAGGTCTGGACCGTGGCCAGATCCGACTCACGGAGCGCGAGGAGCTGCTCGCTCAGCCAGGCTTCGAGATAGGCCTGACGTAAACGGAACCGTGCCTCGATTCGGGCGGCCTCCCGCAGGGCGGGATCCGCCTTGCCAAAGGACTGCTCCAAACGACGACGCGTGCCGCCCGCCAGGAACAGGGGGAGATCCACGTCCACCGTCTGATCCGTGGTGGTCGGCGCCGAAGGGTTGGTGCGGGGCCCAACGGAGACTCCAAAAGAAGGGCCTTCGCGCATGAAGCCCTGGGTGCCCGCCAGGGCACGTTGCCGCTCCGCCAGCAGGGCCTCGGTGCGGTACTGCTCGGGGCTGGTCCGAGTCCGCAGTTGGATTTCATCGAAGGTCAGGAGTGGGGTGGGTGAAGGCGGAGCCTGGGCCAGGAGCACGCAGGGCAGCGCCCCCATCAGGAGGGGTCGCATGGGAACCTCGAGTGATTGAACGGGACGATGAAGTTGGATGGGTCCAACCCCAAGTGCATTCGGTTCGGACTAAGCCCGTGGAGGGTCCTTCTCCGGCTCGGATTTCAGACTCACCAAGTGCTCAGCCTTGGCGCATTCGTAGGTTCGGGGAGGTTCGGGATCGGGAGGAGGTGCAACCGGGGCCACGGGCATCGGCGCCGCAGCGCAACCGTCCGCGCAGAGGATGTGGCAGACCTGGGCACAGTCAGAGGGATCATCGACACACCGGTCACGGTTCGATGCGCCCACGTAAAACGCAAGGAGTACCAGGAAGAGGCCTGCGATCCAGCGCTTCATCCTGCACTCTCGTGCGCGTGGGCCTGGGTTTCCTCGTTCAGGCAAAGGCCGTGGTACATGAGCTTGGCGATGCAGGGATCCACGATCCGATAGTGGATGTGGTTCCCATGTCGCCGGGTATCCAAAATTCTCAAATCCACGAGCCGGCGAAGCTGATTGGAAACCGCTTGAGGCTTCATGCCCACAGCTTCAGCCAAGTCGCTCATGCAGGGATCGGGATGAAGGATCAGGGCATGTAGGAGACGCAACCGCGTCTCGGAGGCCAGGACATCAAAGATCCGCGCCAGCTCGGAAGCTTTCAATCCACTCAGAAGCGGGCGCTCCGAAAGGGGCGCTTTAGGAGAGCAGCTTGGGAGGTTGGCGTGGGATTTGGCCATGGGGCATCTATTACACCAGTCAGTGTAATGACGATATCCATCGGCACAACTACTTTGAGACGCAATGAGGTCGATTTCCTCGGCACCCTCCCAGAGGTGCTCGACAACTTGAGATCACAATTTGTGACCTCAAAGCTTCAGCGGACCCCCGCTACCCCTTTTAACAATAAAGTGGCCACTCGTGCTTTGAACCATATCCTGGCCAAGCGGCCAAGTTATGGTTCACGACACAAAAAAAACGCCCCGGAGGGCGTTTCGGGTGTGGTGGAGGTGGGGGGAGTTGAACCCCCGTCCAAGACATGCCGGCTGGCGGCTCTTCCACAGGCTTGGTCCGCTCTTGGAGCCTCCTGGTGGGGAGCGGACGAGCCACTCAGGACGCTTGCCCCCCTCGATCTCGGCCTTCCCCGGAGGGCACCCCGGAAGGCCCAACCAGTGCCTCCTTCCGGCAGGCCGAAGCCACCCGTCGGGAGGTTTTACGAGTCCGCTACCTGGTGATCGCGGGTGCTCGCTCGGTCACCTAAGCGAGCTTAGGCGGCGAGGGCCAGTTCGAAGTTATCGTTGGCAGTTTTGTTTGGGCGGCTTGATGAGGGGGCCAGCCGACCAACCCCCGCCTGCACCGGACACCCGGGAACACGACCTGTCGAAACCGGTCACCCCCGTGAGGACGGAGTCCCATCATGGCCAGGGGCGGGGGTCCTGGCAAGCTGGGGGGATGCGAGGGCCCGAACTCACCACCGAACGGCTCCGCCTGGTGCGGTGGGAGCCCAGGCATCAGGCCCCTTTCCAAGCCATGGGGCTGGACCCGGAAGGAATGGCCTGGTTTCCGGGGTTGCTCAGCCCCGAGGCGAGCCGGGACCTGGTCGCGCGCTTCGAGGCCCACTTCGAACGCCACGGTTTCGGGTTCTGGGCGGTGGAGCGGAAGGCGGATGGCGCCTTCCTCGGGACGGCGGGGCTCTCGATCCCGACCTTCGAGGCCCCCTTCACGCCCTGTGTCGAAGTGGGCTGGCGCCTGGCGAGGTGGGCCTGGGGGCAGGGCTTCGCCACGGAAGCGGCCCGGGCGGCCCTGACCCACGGTTTTGTCGAGGTGGGCCTCCGGGAAATCCTGAGCTGGACGGTGCCGGGCAACCAGCGCTCCCTGGCCGTCATGGCTCGGCTGGGGTTCCGGGCCCAGGGGGCCTTCGACCATCCGAAGCTGCCGCCGGGGCATCCGCTCCGTCGCCACCTGCTTCATGCGCTGCCTTGTGACGCCTGGAGTTGAGCGGGAAGTCCGTTGTTGCCGTTAGGATGGATGCAGGAGGAGCTGTGTTCGAGCATCGGGGCAGTGTGTTCGTGGTGTCGGCCCCGTCCGGGACGGGCAAGTCCACCCTCAGCCAGCGCCTGGTGCAGAACGTCCCTGGCCTGATCTTCTCCATCTCCTTCACCACCCGGGCCCCGCGTCCCGGGGAGGTGGATGGGAAGGACTATTTCTTCATCGACGAAACCAAGTTCGATGCCATGGTCGCCCGCGGCGAGTTCGTGGAGTGGGTCGAGGTCTACGG
>JBGASS010000077.1:0-8828 GCA_044229555.1 Holophagaceae bacterium | reverse complement strand
GCCCTCCCGCTCCCAGGTGAAGGGCACGGGCCGGCCGCCGGCGTCACCGAGCCAGAGGGAATCGAGGTTCTGCTCGGCCCAGCCGTCCAGCTTCACCCGGGCCCAGCCGGACGCGGGCGCGGGCTGGATGGCCTGGCGCTTGAGGTTCGAGCGGTCCTCGGGGGCGCAGCCCTGGGTCAGAAAGAGGCTGGCGAGCAGGAAGGCCGCGGCGGCCCTGGTGGGGAGCCGCGAGGAAGATCAGCCCCACCCCCAGGAAGACCACGGCCTTGAGGGCCAGGTCCGAACTGGCGAGGTCGATGAAGATGAGCTTGAAGGAGGCCAGGCCCAGCCAGACATACCCGGCGATGGCGAAGCCCAGGCGGGGGCCCTTCTCCTCCATGGACAGGCTGCGCAGCCACTGGCCCGCGCCCGCCAGGGCCCAGAGCAGGGTCACGAGGATGCCCGCGGTGCGGTGCTCGAAGCCCAGCTTCACGGCGGCGTAGGCCACCTCGGAGGAAAGGGCCAGGACGCCGAGGACCTGCATGCCGATGAAGCCCAGGGCCCCGACGAGGCCGCCGCGCCGGGCCAGCAGGCCCCAGGCGAGGGTGGCCAGCAGGCCCAGGGCGAAGAGGCCGTTGAGGAAGGCCATGGGGGTGGGCACGGACCCGTCGACGGTGTTCAGCAGGTAGCGCGTGCGGTCCCAGGCGTCCACGGAGACGACGGCCCAGCGCAGGCTGGCCAGGAAGGCCATGCCCACGGCGAGGAGGGTCAGGTTGCGCTTCTCCTCCTGCTCCCACTCGGGGAGTTCGTCGGCCTTGCCGGCGGCGCCCGCCAGCAGGAGGGCAAAAGCGCCCCAGAGGGGGCCGACCCAGCGCCAGGCCAGGGCGACCGGCACGGCAAGGGCCAGGTGCCCGGCCGCCAGCACCAGCAGGCCCAGGTCCGCCTGCCGGGAGGCCAGCCGTGCGCGCAGGGGCTTCACCAGCAGCAGATGCAGGGCGCCGAAGGCCACGCAGGCGCCGGCGAACCAGGTCTTCTCGTAGCCCAGGCGGTCCCAATAGGCCGCGGACAAGCCCGTGGCCATGAAGGAGGTGATGAACCAGAGCAGGGTGGGCGTCGCGGGCTTGGCTTCGGACTGCTTCGGCAGCCAGATCCACAGGAGGGCGAGACCGTAGTGCAGGAGCATCAGTCCATAGAGGGCAGGGCGGTCCTCCGCCTGGCCCTGGGCGAAAATGCCCCACTGGTAGGCCCAGATCACCGCCGTCAGCAGCCAGCGGTTCGTGCCCCAGCGGGCGCCGACGCCCGCGGCGTAGGGCACCGCCAGCGCGGCGGCGGCCAGCAGGGCGAGGTAGACGCTGAGGGCCACCTCGTGGTGGCCGCCGGTGCTGAAGATGGGGGGCGCCAGGAAGGCGGCCACCAGGGTGACCACCAGGGCCGCGGGGCTCTTGCAGCGGGCCGCGAGGCCCCCGGCGAAGAGGGTCACCACGGCGATGGCGACGAAGCCGAACTGGGGATCGATGAAGTGGTAGCTGGACGAGGCGGCCCAGAAGGTGAATCCAGGGTGCCGAGGCCGGCGAGGAGGAAGCAGACCCCCAGGGCTCGCTGGGTGGCCAGCAGCAGCCTGGCCGCCAGGAGGGCCAGGCCCAGCCCGCCGGCGACGCCCATGAGGATGCGCATCTCGGGGCCGATCCAGCCCCGCTGGAAGGAGAGCCAGAGGAAGAAGATGACGCCGAGGAGGAAGATGCCGGCGCCGAAGGCGGCCACGAGGATGGAGGCGTTGAAGGGCTTGGCGGGCCTGGCCTCCAGGGCCGGCCTTGGAGGCGGCGGAGGGACCTGGGCCGTCGGCCCCTGGACGGGCGGAGCGGCGGCGGCCATGGCCGGAGCGGGGGCGGCGAGGGGCGGCGCGGGCGCGGGCCGGGCTCCCGGGACGTTCCCCCGGGCCTTCTCCTGGGCCACCAGCCACTCCACCCAGGTCTCCAGGCGGGCGATGCGCTTCTCCAGGCTTTCCTGGGGTCGGTCCTGATCCTCGGGGGAATCGGTCATGGGGCGTCCGGGGTGGGTGCTGGAATCATACCCGGCGGTCCGCTCAACCCTTTCCGGAGGCGCCGGGTCCTGGAGGACGGGAGACCCCATGCGACGCGCCCAGGCCCTGCTTTCCCTGATCCTCGGACTCGGCGTCCTGGCCTGCGGCGGCGGGGGCTCCTCGCCAGGAGGCGGCGGAACCGGCGGCGGGGGCGGCACGCCCGCCGACCCCTGGGCTTCCGTCACCACCGCCATCCAGGCCGCCCAGCCCCGGTTCCCGGGCGGGCTGGCGGTGGAGGTCCTGACCCCGGCGGGCGTCGTCTACTCGAAATCCTTCGGGGGGTTCACCAACACCACCTACGCCGCCGTGGCTTCCAGTTCGAAGATGGTCTGCGGCACCGTGCTCCTGCAGCTCGTGGACAAGGGCATCCTGGGGCTGGACACGAGAACGTCCGACCTGTTGGTGGACCGGCAGGGCCGGCCGTGGTCCGGCGCCATGGGCCAGATCCGCCTGCGCCACCTGCTGAGCTTCACCAGCGGCATCAGCGGGTACGTCGACGCGTCGGAACCCGCCGACATCACACTGGACGAAGCGGTGATGCGTATCTATGAGGACCAGCGGAGCACCGCGTCGGCCCCGGGCTCCTACTTCTACTATGGCAACACGCACCTGCGCATCGCCGCCCGCATGGCGGAGGTGGCCACGGGCAAGCCCTGGCGGACGATCTTCTACGAGCAGCTCCAGGCGCCCCTGCAGTGGGGCCTGTTCAGCACCTACGGCGGCGGCACGAACCCCAGTCCCGGGGGCAGCCTCGCCTGCACCGGCCAGGAATACACGCGCTTCCTCATGATGCAGCTCCGGAAGGGGCTGGACGGGTCGAAGCGCCTGCTTCCGGAAAGCCTGATCGCCCAGCAGCGCAGCGACGCCCTCGGGCTCTCCACGCCGCTCGCCTACACGCCCTACGCCACCACGGGCAGGGTGAACCACTACGGCTTCGGGGGCTGGGTCGAGACCGCGAACGGCATGGCACCCTCGCCGTCGAACCCCGTCCAGCGCTTCAGCAGCACGGGAAAGCTCGGCTGGGCGCCCTGGATCGAGGTGGGCAGCGGCCAGGCCTGGGCGGCCGTGATCATGTGCCAGCAGGAGGATCAGCTCTGGTCCTTCCTGCCCTCGGAGGACCTGAAGCTCCAGCTGGCGGGCCTCATCCCGGCCGCCCTGGCGCAGAACCCGCCCGTGGTGCGAACCGTGCCCTGAGGCCGCTTGGGCCGGGAGCCCGGGCCCGCCTACACTGGGATCCGTGACGCAACCTGCCCCCGAGGCGCCCCTGATCCTCCTCCGCCACGCGGAGGTCTTCGCGCCGGAACCCCTGGGACTGCGGGACCTCCTGGTCGGCGGCGGGCGGATCCTCTGGATCGGCCAGGACGCCTGTGACCTCGGCTCCTTCGCCGTCGAGACCGTGGACCTCGAGGGCCGGACGGTGATCCCCGGCCTCCTGGACCTCCACGCCCACGTGGCCGGCGGCGGCGGCGAGGCCGGGGCCCACACCCGCGTTCCGGCGGTGCCCCTCTCCCGCTTCACCCTGGCGGGCGTCACCACCGTGGTGGGCGTGCTGGGCACGGACTGCTCCACGCGCACCATGCGTGACTTGGTAGCCACGGTGAACGGCCTGCGGAACCTGGGCCTCTCCGCCTGGGCCTGGACCGGCGGCTACCCGGTCCCCCCCACCACCCTCACGGGCTCGGTGCGGGACGACATCGTCTTCGTGGACCCCATCCTCGGCGTCGGCGAGCTGGCGATCTCGGACCACCGCTCCAGCCAGCCCACCTTCGACGAGTTCCTGCGCCTCGCCTCCGACGCCTACCTGGGCGGCCTGCTGACCGGCAAGGCCGGGCTCCTGCACCTCCACCTCGGCAACGGCCCGCGGGGCCTGGAGCTGGTGCGGCGGGCCCTGGAGGTGAGCGAGCTGCCGCCGAGGGTCTTCCATCCCACCCACGTGAACCGGCGGAAGGGCCTGTTCGAGGAGGCCCTGTCCCTCGCCCGGGCGGGCTGCGCGGTGGACCTCACCGCCTTCCCCGTGGAGGAGGGGGAAGACGCCTGGAGCGCGGCGGAGGGCCTGAGGCGCTACCTCGCCAGCGGCGCGCCGCCCCATCGCGTGACGGTGAGCTCCGATGGCGGCGGCTGCCTGCCCCACTTCGATGGCGAGGGCCGGATGCTCCGCATGGGCGTGGGCTCGCCGGGCGCCCTGATGGAGACGCTGCGGGAACTCGTCGCATCCGGCGAGCCCCTGGACCGGGTGCTGCCGGCCTTCACGTCCAACCCGGCGGCGCTCCTGCGCCTACCCGCCAAGGGCCGCCTCCGCCCCGGGGCCGACGCTGACCTCGTGGTCCTGGCCGCCCCGGGTTCGGCGATGGGCGCCGGGGATGTGATGATGGGAGGCGCCTGGGCCGTGCGCTCGGGCGCGGCGCTCCGGCGCGGTATGTTCGAGGAGTCCCCTTCATGAGTCCAAGCAGAGTCCCCGAGGGCGAGCAGCGCGGCTTCATCATTCCCATCGGCGGCGCCGAGGAGAAGGAGCACGACCCCCGCATCCTGCGGCGCTTCGTGGAGCTGTGCGGCGGGCGCGAGGCCGACATCGTGGTCATCCCCACCGCCAGCCGCCTGGCGGACACCGGCAGCCGCTACGAGCGGATCTTCACCGACCTGGGGGCGGGGCGGGTCACGGCCCTGGACTTCGACACCCGCCGGGACTGCTTCGAGAAGAACCGCCTGGCGCGCCTGGAGGAGGCCAAGGGCATCTTCTTCACCGGAGGCAACCAGCTGCGCCTCACCACCATCCTCGGCGGCACGCCGGTGGCCAAGCTGGTGCGCAGCCTCAACGCGCGGGGCGTGCACACCGCCGGGACCTCCGCCGGGGCCAGCTTCCTCAGCGAGCACATGATCGCCTTCGGGGAGGAGGGCGCCGTCCCGACCCTGGGCTGCGTGAGCCTGGCGCCGGGCCTCGGCCTCACCAACCGCTTCATCATCGACCAGCATTTCCGCCAGCGGGACCGCCTGGGGCGCCTGCTGTCGGCCCTGGCCTTCAATCCCTTCTCCGTGGGCCTGGGCCTGGACGAGGACACGGCGGCCTTCATCGGCCCCGACAACCTCCTGGAGGTCGAGGGCCGGGGCGGCATCACCGTGGTGGACGCCGCGGGCATCGAGTATTCCGGCATCGACGATACGGATCCCGGCCAGCCCATCTGCATGCTGGGCCTCACGGTGCACATCCTGGTGGCCGGGGCCTCGTTCAACCTGCACACGCGGCAGGCCTTCCCGGGGCCGGAGGCGCGGAGCTGGGCGAAGGCGAGCAGCTAGGCTGGCTGCGGGACCTGATCGTCTGTCCTGGGCTGGGTGGCACCGAACTCGCCTTGAGACCGGGAGTGCCGCGCTGGCGCTCGGCTGCACCTGCGCCAGTCACGGCCAGAAGGCGGCCGTGGCTGGCGCAGGTGTCATTTCCAAGGTCAACCCCCAAGCCTTCGAAGCCTTGACGCCAGCGCCCTCGAAACTCGCGCGAGCGTCCGTCACACCCGCGGGGTAAGATTCCGGCCACACCACCCTCCCGAGCCGGATAAGGAAAGCCCCATGCGCATCCTCGACCGATCCGTCTATGTCGGCCCCTCCCTCTACGCCCACTTCCCCGTCATCCGATTGGAGCTGGACCTGGAGGCCCTGGAGGCGTGGCCGACGGGGCGGCTGGGCAGCCGCTTCATCGAGGCCCTGCTGTGGTCCCTGCCCGGGCTCCAGGAGCACGGGTGCAGCTACGGCGAGCCAGGGGGCTTCGTGCGGCGCCTGCGGGAGGACGAGGGCACCTGGCTGGGCCACGTCCTGGAGCACGTGGCCATCGAGCTGCAGAACGTGGCGGGCGAGCAGGTGACCTTCGGCAAGACGCGGAGCGCCGGCCGGGAGGGCGTGTACACGGTGGTCTACGAGTACGCCCAGAAGGAGGAGGGGGTCGAGGCCGGCGAGCTGGCCATGCGCCTGCTCTGCTCCCTGCTGCCCGACGAGATCCGCCCCGAACGCAGCGTGCCCGACGGCTGGGACTGGGAGAGCGCCCGGGACGAGTACATCCGGTTCTCCCAGCGCCGGGCCCTGGGACCCTCCACGGCCTCCCTGGTGCGGGCGGCGGAGGCCCGGGACATCCCCTGGATGCGCCTCAACGAGCAGTCCCTGGTGCAGCTGGGCCACGGCAAGTACCAGCAGCGCATCCAGGCCACGGTGACCGGCAGGACCTCCCATATCGCCGTGGAGCTGGCCAGCGACAAGGAGGAGACCAACAAGATCCTCGGCAGCCTGGGCCTGCCCGTGCCCCGCCAGGAGCTGGCCACCTCCGAGGACGGCGCCGTGCGGTCGGCTCGGCGCATCGGCTATCCCGTCGTGACCAAGCCCTACAACGGCAACCACGGCCGGGGCATCTCCATCCGCCTCACCACCGAAGAGGAGGTGCGCATTGGCTTCCAGGCGGCGAAGGAGCACAGCCGCTCGGTGATCGTGGAGTCCTTCGCGGAGGGCGACGACCACCGCCTCCTGGTGGTGAACGGCGAGCTCGTGGCGGCCACCCGGCGCACGCCGGGCCACGTGGTGGGGGACGGCGCGCGCACGGTCCGGGAGCTGGTGGAGCTGGTGAACAAGGATCCCAGGCGGGGCGTGGGCCACGAAAAGGTGCTCACGCGCCTGGTCCTCGACGCCCAGGCCGAGATGATGCTCGGCCGCCAGGGCTTTACGGCGGATTCGGTGCCGCCGGAGGGCCAGATCGTGCCCCTGCGCTCCACGGCGAACCTCAGCACCGGGGGGACGGCCACCGACGTCACCGACGTCATCCATCCCGACAACCGGGATATGGCCACCCGGGCCATCCGCGCCATCGGCCTGGACGTGGGGGGCGTGGACTTCCTCAGCCCCGACATCTCCGAGAGCTACAAGACCGTGGGTGGCGCCATCTGCGAGGTGAACGCCGCGCCGGGCTTCCGCATGCACGTCTCCCCCAGCGAAGGGACGCCCCGGGACGCGGCGGGGCCCGTCATCGACATGCTCTTCCCCAACGGGGCGCCGTCCCGGGTGCCCGTGGCGGCCCTCACGGGCACCAACGGCAAGACCACCACCGCCCGCATGCTGGCCCACATCACCAAGATGGCGGGCTACACGCCGGGGCTCACCACCACCGACGGCGTCTACATCGACGGCCAGCGCACGGTGGAGGGCGACATGACGGGCCCCGTGGCGACGCGCATGGTGCTGTCGGACCCCCACATCGACATGGCGGTCCTGGAGGTCGCCCGGGGCGGCCTGCTGCGGGCGGGCATGGGCGTGCCCTTCGTGAACGTGGGCGCGGTGCTGAACGTGCAGCCCGACCACCTGGGCCTGAAGGGCATCGACACCCTGGAACAGTTGGCGGAGGTGAAGCGCATCATCGTGGAGGTGGCGAAGGACTGCGCGGTGCTCAACGCCGATGATCCCCTCGTGATCCACATGTCCGCGTACACGGAGGCCAAGACCCTCTGCTACGTCACCATGAACCCCCAGCACGCCCTGGTGCGGGAGCACATCCGCGCCGGGGGCCGGGCCTGCGCGCTTGAAGCCGGCGTCAACGGGCAGATGATCACCCTCTACGACCACGGCAGCCACATTCCCCTGCTGTGGACGCACCTGGTGCCGGCGACCATGGAGGGCCGGGCCCTGCACAACGTGCAGAACGCCATGTTCGCCGCCGCCATGGCCTATTCCCTGGGCATCAAGCTGGACGCCATCCGCATGGGGCTGCGCACCTTCGACACCACCTTCTTCCAGGCTCCGGGCCGCATGAACGTCTTCGACGAGCATCCCTTCAAGGTGATCTTCGACTACGGCCACAACGCCCATGCCGTGGGGGTGATGGCGGACCTCGCCTGCGCCCTGGACGTCGCGGGGCGGCGCATCGTGGTGCTGGCGGGGCCCGGAGACCGGCGGGACGAGGACCTCGTGGCCATCGCCGACGTGGTGGCGGGCCGCTTCGACCACTACGTCTGCCGGCGGGACGATGGCCTGCGGGGCCGGGACGGAGACGAGGTGCCCCGCATCCTCGCCAAGGCCCTCCAGGCGCGGGGCGTCCCCGAAGCGGCCATCAGCGTCATCCCCGACGAGCAGCTGGCCATCGACGCCGCCCTGCGCATGGGGCAGGCCGGGGACTTGCTGCTGGTCTTCGCCGACGCCCTTACCCGCTCCTGGAAGCAGGTCATCAAGTTCCGGCCCGAAGGCGCGCCGCCGAGCAAGGTCGGGCCCGCTCCGGGGCGCAGGTCCGAACCCGCCGCGCAGCCCCTGGCCGCGCCCCGGGAGGACCCGGTCCAGGACCTGGAAGGCCTCATCCGCGACGAGCGGGGCGTGCGCTTCGCCCGGGAGAGTGAGGACTGAGCGAGATCCCGCAGGATCCCTACGAGGACAGCCGGCGCCTGACCGGTGCGAACCTGTACTTCGGATCCTGCGGCGCGGTGCTGGAGGTGCCAACACCGGAAGGCAGTGGCACCGCCCTGTTCGAGAGCTGGCGGCTCCTGGTCGCGTTCATGCGCGCGCGCCTGGGCTGGCCCCCGGGACCCGTGGCGGTGCGCGCCCACGCCTCCGGCGCCGCCCTGGCCTTCGCGGCGCCGGAGGATCAGCTCTACGCGGCGACGGAGGTGAACGAGTGGGCCTGACTGTGGGCGCTGGAGGAGGCCGGCAGGGAGGTCCCGCGCGGCTTCGCCCCGGGCCACCCGGCCACCTGGGACGTAGGCTCCGCGCAGGCGACCCTCGCCGCCCTCGCCGCCGCCGAGGCGCGGCCCGCCCT
>JBGASS010000076.1:0-9032 GCA_044229555.1 Holophagaceae bacterium | reverse complement strand
CGTGCCGGCCTTCAAGGAACCCGCCGCGGAAAACGCGTCCCGCACCATGCTGTGGATGGTAGGCCTGCTCCTCACGATGTTCCTCGGCATCACCCTGCTGGCGAACCACTACGGCGTGGTCTACCAGCACAATCCGGATCCTTCCGTGGTGCAGGAGACCCTGCTTTCCGAGCTGGGGCGCAAGATCCTCGGCACCGGCGGAGTGGTGACAGGCCTGGGCAAGGGCTTCTACTACACGGTGCAGGGCTTCACCTTCGCCATCCTCGTGGTGGCCGCCAACACGGCCTATGCCGACTTCCCGCGGCTGGCGGCCCTCATGGCCAAGGACGGCTTCATCCCGCGCCAGTTCTCCAGCCAGGGCGATCGCCTGGTCTTCTCCAACGGCATCCTGATCCTGACGGGCATGGCCTGCGCCCTGGTCTGGGGCTTCCACGCCAACACGGACGTGCTGCTCCCCCTCTACGCCGCCGGCGTGTTCATCGGCTTCACCCTCAGCCAGGCGGGCATGGTGCGCCACTGGATCAAGGTGAAGGGGGCCCACTGGCAGGGCAAGGCCTTCATCAACGGCCTGGGAACCGTGGCCACGGGCGTGGTGCTCCTGGACATCCTCATCACCAAGTACCGGGGCGCCGGCATCGTGGTCCTGCTGGTGGCGGGCATGGTGGTGCTCTTCTACAACATCCACCGGCACTACATCCGCGTGAAGGCGATCCTCGCCGCCAGCCGCACGGAGATGGTCTATCCCCACAAGAACCGGGTGCTGGTGCTCATTTCCGGCATCCACCACGGCGTGGTGCACGCCCTCTCCTACGCCAAGGCCATCGCCGAGCGGGGCGAAGTCGAGGCCGTCACCGTGGATTTCCCCGACGATTTCGGCCGGGAGAGCGCCGCCATCGAGAAGCTCCGCAGCGACTGGCCGAACTACTGCGAGGGGGTTCCCCTGCGGGTGATCCGCAGCCCCTACCGCAAGATCGTCGAGCCCATCCTGGACGAGATCGACCGGATGCGCCGCGCCGAGCCCGAGTACATCTTCACGGTCATCGTCCCGGAGTTCGTGACCTCCAGCTGGTGGGAGAACTTCCTCCACAACCAGACGGCCCTGCGCATCAAGGGCTCGCTGCTCCTCAAGCCCAAGGTGATCGTGATCTCCGTCCCCTACCACCTGGATCCGGTGCTGGACTGAAGGCGCGGAGTCCTACCGCATCCGGCTCCAGGGGCGGAAGAGGATCTCCTGCCCGGTCATGAGCTCCGCCAGGGTGCGGTGGTTGGGCGTGAGCACCATGCATAGGAAAGACAGGGGGAAGAGGCCCACGGACAGCAGGTGGAAAAGGCTGAAGGCGAGCCGGCGCTCCGGCTGCTCGCTGGCCAGCTGGAAGCCGAAGCGGGCCATGAAGGGGCTCTGGCCGCTGAGGACGAGGGGCACCAGCATCAGGCACCAGGACAGCCCGAAGTGCAGCGGCGCGAGGAAGGACCAGAGGTGCCCGTAGGTGGAGGGCAGGGCCAGGCCCAGCTGGCGCGAAGCCAGGATGGCGAAGAGGCCGTTGAGGAGGAGCAGCAGCAGGGCTTCCAGGGATTCCAGGCGGACGAGGGGCCAGAAGCTCGAGCCCGCCTCCGCCCCTTCCGCTTCGGGGGCCGGCAGGGGAAGGGGCAGGGACTCCGCGGGTTCGGGCAGGGGGGTGGCGGGATCGAGGGACACCGGCGCCACCCGACCCAGGGCCGGGGCCCGGATGGCCTGGGGGGAAGGCCTCGCCGGATCCCGCTCCCCGGCGGAGACCTGGAAGAGCAGGGGCCGGGGCAGTTCCTTGCGCTGGAAGCCGAGCCCGCATTCGGGGCACTCCGCCGCGTAGGGCGAAAGGCGGGCCTGGCAGCTCGGACAGATGCGGCGGGTCATGGACGGACCTCAGCCCAGCATGGCGACCCAGACGCCACGCTCGCCCTTGGGCATGGTCTGGAGGGCGTCGAGCAGCTTCAGCTTGGCCTGCCAGGACGGGTCCTCCGGGAAGAGGGCGCGGCACCGCCGGAGGGCTTCCCGCGCCTCGGTCCAGTTCTCCCGCGCGGCATGGGAGTGGGCGAGGGCGGCGTTGAGGCGAGCGGCCTTGGCCATGAGGGCGGGATCGTCGGGATTGGCCTGAAGGAGCTTGTTGGCGGTCTGCACCGCCCCCTCCAGGTCCCCGAGCTGGATCTGGTTCTGCAGTTCCGTATGGGAGGCCGTGGGCGGGGTCGCCATGGCGGCCTTGGCGCGCTCCCGGACCTGGGCCCCGGCGGCGTCGGCGGGATCCAGCTTCAACAGGAAGAGGGCCCGGTGGTAGGCCCGGACCGGATCCTCCTGCAGGACGGATTCGGCTTCGCTGCGGACGGAGGCGACGGTCTCCTTCAGGTCGAAGGCCGTGCTGGAGCGGCTCCGGGGCGACATGGCGGCATTGCGGGCGGCGGCCACCGCGGCCTGGAGGCGGACTTCCTTCTGGCGGTTCTGCCACCAGGCCAGCAGGCTGCCCAGCACGAACCCGGCGGTGGCGCCCAGGATGAGGGGATTCCGCTTCCACCAGGCGCTGTCCTTGAGGAGGGAACCCACTTCGGGTCCGGAGCGGAGCGCCGGGGCCGCGGCGGTGACCGAGGCCGGGGGCTGCACCGGCGCTGGGCGCGAAGGGGGCGGCGGGGCCGGCGCGGGGGCCTGGGCCGGAGGGGGCCGCGGCGGGCGGATGGGGTCGCCAGGAAGGCCTGGGCCTGCTCCAGGCTCCGCTCGGGCCCGGGCGTTGTCCGGGTTCGCCATTCCATGCCCGGGTTGGCGGGCGAGCACCGCCTCCCACTTCTTGATGGCCCCCTGGACCTCGCCCATGTCGTAGAGGGTGCAGCCCTCCCGCAGGAACCGCTCCACTTCGTCCTCATCGGGGGCGGCTGGAGGCGGGAGAGGCGGGCAGTAGCGGGGCGGAGGCCGGCGCTGGGGGGGAGGAGGGAGCGGGCTCGGGGGGGAGTGGGGGGAGGGCGGAGGGGGTGAAATCCGCGAAATCCTCGGCAGGTGCCGGCGGGGCAGGCGGCGGAGCCTGGGGGAGGGGCGGCGGCGCCACCATGGGCGCGCCGGCCTGGGTGCGGGCGTACATGGCCAGGTAGGCCTTGGCGTCCGGATGCTCGGGGTCGATTTCAAGGACGCGGCGCAGCTTGGCGAGGGCCTCCTCGGGCAGGCCCATCTCCTCCAGCTGAATGGCCTCCTTCACGAGCCGGTCCGGATCCTCCTGGAGGGCCGGGGCCGCTGAACCCCAGGCGGCGGAAGCTGGCGGGGCCGTGGCGAGGGGTGGCAGCCCCAGGTCCCGGCGGGCTTCGTTCATGTAGCCGATCGCCATTCCATGCCCGGGTTGGCGGGCGAGCACCGCCTCCCACTTCTTGATGGCCCCCTGGACCTCGCCCATGTCGTAGAGGGTGCAGCCCTCCCGCAGGAACCGCTCCACTTCGTCCTCATCGGGGGCGGCTGGAGGCGGAAGCGGGGGCTTTCCCGCCACGGAGCGCTGCGTGCGCTTGATCTCCCTGGCCACCGCCGAAGGGACGTGGGCTTCCAGGTTGATGGAATGGAGCTGGGGGAGGTCGGATTCCGGGGCCGGCGCTGGTGGGGCTGGCGGAAGCGGGGGGAGTGCGCTGAGGGGATCAGGAGCCGGGGCCGGCGGCGGCAGCGGGGGCAGGGCGGCGAAGGGATCCGGAGCCGGAGGAGGAGGCGCCGGAGTCGCCACCGGAACCGGGGTGGGGGTTGGGGCGGCCGGAGGCTTGGGGGGAGCCTGCTGGGCTTCCAGCCACAACCGCACCTGGTAGAGCCCGGCCTTGGATTCGGGGTGGGCGGGGTCCTTCTTGAGAATGGCCTGCCAGATCTGCCCCGCCTTGAGCACCTCACCGGCCTCGAAGAGCGCGCGGGCCTGGCTGAGGTAGCTGGCGTAGGGATCGGGGTGGGCCATGGGCCTCACTCCATGCCGTACAAGTCGTCCTTGCGGACCAGGAGCATGAAGGTGCTCTTCCCGCAGGTGAATTCCTGGCGGTCCCCGATCTGCACCGGGCCGGTGATGGGGATGCCGTCCACGAAGGTTCCGTTCGTGCTGTCCAGATCCGTCAGATAGACCACGCCGTCGGTGTGGATCTCGAGGCTGGAGTGGAGGCGGGAGGTCTCCGGGTCCATGGTGGAGATGTCGGCGCCCTCCCGGCCGATGATGATCTTGGGCTTGTCCAGGACCTTCACCGTGGAGGCGTGGGGGCCGCTGAGGAAGGCGAGGCTGAACTTCATCCCCGGCGGCATCTTGCCCATGCCCGCTTCGGCGAGCATGGCCTGCCGGTCCCGCTTGGCGGTGGTCTCGCCGTCATCCCGGCTCGGAGCCGCGGACGGGGGAAGGGCGGTGAGGGGCTGGCTTTCCCGCACGGGCACCAGGCTCTGGGACATCTTGATGTCGCCGGGGCGGCCGGGAATCTGGCCGGAGACGATGATGGGAGCGTCGGGATCGCGGGTGGGGATCTGGCTGGGATCCATGCGGGCGGTGCGCTCCCGCGGCACTTCGCCCTGGACGAGGGGATTCATCACTTCGAAGACGTAGCTGCACTTCGGGCAGCGGAAGCGCTTGGCGCGGACGCCCTCGAACCGCGCCTCGTCGTACTGGAAGCGGGCCGCGCAGGAGGGGCAGACGACAATCATCGAAGGCTCCGGTTCAGGATTCGGATCCCCAGTGTAATCCCGGTTTACCGAAAAGCGGCCAGGCCCTTGAGATTCACTTCTTCCGGGTGGCGAAGAAGCTGAATTCGGACTTCAAGGGGACGCCCTCGGGAACCTTGAAGCCGGTGATGGAGGCGGGCAGGGGCTGGTTGGTCTGCATGGCCCCCAACTCCAGGAGCCAGGAGTCGCCGCCGCGCTCGATCCACTGGAGCTGTCGGGGCAGGTAGGAGTCCCGGTCCACCCAGATGTACAGGGCCTGCATCCGCTTCTTCACCGCCAGGGGCCGCGGCATCAGGGTGATGAACCAGGTGCCGCTCATCTCCCGGGAATCCCCGAGGCCGATCTGGAAGTAGTCCGCCAGGAAGGTGAGCTTCTGCCCCAGGCCGAGGAATTTCCGGTTCGCGTTCTTGATGGCGCCGATCTTCAGGAGCTCGCCTTCCCGGGCGCCGGGGCTGTAGCTCAGGAGGGCCTTGGGGGTGAGGTGCAGGACCAGGTCTTCCGGGGGGGCGAAGGCGAAATGGGCGAAATCCGATCCCTGGAGGTAGAGGGTGCCCTTGGTCACCGTCGGCGTCTTGAGCATGGCGCGGCGGATGGTGAGGGTGAAGGGGGCCTGGAGCGTGTTCACCTTCGCCTGGGCGGCGTCGAAGCGCGCCACGACCTCCTGGAGGGGGGGCGGCGCCGCGGGCTGCTGGGCGGGCGCCGCCAGGCAGGGCAGCAGGAGGAGCCAGGACCGGTTCATGAGTTCACGCGCACCAGCAGGCTCTTCAGCGGTGCGTCGTCGGAGAAGCGGAAGCCGAAGCCCACGGAGAGGGCGGGGAGCTTCCAGAAGACGGTGGCCCCCGCGGTGGTGGTGGAAGCGCCGCCGAGGGTGCGTTTCTCGGCGCCGAGGGTGAGCCCCAGGGCGGGCCCGAAGGCCAGGCGCAGGGAGGCGCTGAGGGACTTCTGGGGCAGGGCCACGGGCAGGCGGATGGCCTCGTTCAGGTCGCCCTCCACGGAGACCTGGGCGCTGGAGCCGAGGTCCAGCTGGAAGCCGGCGCGCACCTGCCCCTTCAGGTCGAGGCCCGCGACGGTCTTGGGGATGAGGTGGTCGCCCAGCAGGCCGAAGCGCAGGCCCTGGCCCAGGGCCATCACGTAGCCGCCGTTGAGGTTCACGTCGGTGCTGGTGGAGGGGGTGTCCGAAACGTCCAGCAGGGCGGGGGCCTTCGCCAGGGAATCCTGGCCCACCGCCGGGTTCAGGGCCGCGGTGCGCCGGCCGAAGGACCAGCGCTCGATCCGCACCGCGAAGCCGTAGCCGCTGCTGCCTTCGGCGCTGCCGGCCCCCAGGACCACCCGGTCCACGTCGGCGCGGATCACGTCGGCGCTGGTGCGGTTCAGCCCCAGGTTGGCCCCCAGGTGGGCGGGGTCGCGGTCCACCGCGGCCGCCAGGCCGTTCCACTGCTCCCGGGACACGGAGCCGTGCAGGCCGGCCTGGGTGAGGACCAGCCCGTAGCCCGTGGTGCGGCTGGCCCAGGGCGCGGCGTCCAGCGCGGCCAGGGCGGAAGCCGGGTCGGTCCCCCGGGCGACCGCCTCAAGGGCGGCGGCGCTCCCTTTCGCTTTGAGATCGCCGTCCTGGAAACTGAGGTAGTAGCCCGGCAGGCAGCGGTCGTAGCGGGCCGGATTGCCCAGGGAATGGACCCCCTCGCTGAAGACTTTGGAGCCGCCGAAGCTGGGGCTGTCCAGGAAGCCCTGGGCCGCGAGGGGAAGGGCGGCCGCGAGGCCGAGGACGGACAGGGTTTTCATGGATCTCCTGATGCAAGTCGGATGCGCGGGGGGACCGGGAGGGTTCCCGGGCGGGGGCGGGCCCGGGTTCAGGCTACCGCCAGGGGCTCCCGCTGCAGGGCCAGGCGCAGCCGCGCGCCGTGGCCGCGGAGGGCCTCCTCGGCGGCGAAGCGGGCCAGGTCGGGATGGTTGTTCTGTTCGCTCAGGTGGGCCAGGACCACGTCCTTCAGCCGGGGCGACAGCACCGTCGCCAGGAGGGCCGCCATGGCGTCGTTGCTGAGGTGGCCTACGCGGCTCAGGATGCGCGCCTTCAGGGCGGGCGGGTAGCCGCCCTCCCGCAGCATGGCCACGTCATGGTTGGCCTCGAGGACCAGGAGGTCCAGGTCCTGGCAGTGGTCCGCCACCAGGGCGGTGCCGTGGCCCAGGTCCGTGACCACGGCGGCGGCGAAGCCCTGGGCCTCCACGCGGTAGGCCACGGGATCCGAAGCGTCGTGGGGCAGGGCGAAGGGGTGGATCCGCCAGCCGCACCAGTCCACCGCGTGGCCCGCCCGCAGCGGGATCCAGCGTTCCGGCGGAATCGCGATGCCGTGGATGGCCTCCACCGCGGCCTTGGTCTCCGGCGTGGCCAGGAAGGCCCACGGGGTCCGCCGCAGCAGGACGCCCACGGCCCCGATATGGTCGCTGTGCTCGTGGGTCAGGGCAACGGCGGTCACCGCCCCGGGATCCAGGCCCACGGCGGCCATCCGGGCCTTCACCTGCTTCAGGGAGATCCCCGCGTCGATGAGCAGGGCGCGCTCCCCGTCGAAGAGGGCGTGGCAGTTGCCTTGGCTTCCCGACGCCAGCGCCGCGTAGTTCATGACCCAGGATAGCCCTTCAGGGTCCTCCCCGTGGATCATGGGGGATGGACTTCGAGCTGCGCCCTTCCACCCTTTCGGATCTCGACCTGCACGTGGCCCACCGGGTGGCCATGTTCCGGGACATGGACTACGGCGACGAGGCCGGGCGCGCGCGCATGGCCGCGGTCTTCGCCGACCGCCTGCGCACCTGGCTGAGCACCGGCGAAGTGGCCGGCGTGGTGGCCACGGCGGAAGGGGTGGTGGCGGGGGCCGCCCTCCTCCAGTTCAAGGAGGCGCTGCCCAGCCCCCTCTCGCCCCAGTCGGTGCGGGGCTACCTCTTCAACGTCTACACGGAGCCCGAATTCCGGGGCCGGGGCCTGGCGCGCCGCATGACCGAAGGGCTGTTGGAGGAGGCGAAGCGCCGCGGCGTGGGCATCGTGGACCTCCACGCCAGCAAGGACGCGGAAAAGCTCTACCGGGCCATGGGCTTCGAGCCCACCCCGGAATTCAGGCTGATCCTGGACCCCGACCTTCCAGTCCCGGGGCAGTGGAAGGGACGGCGCTGAGGGCCGGCCTTCACACCTGCACCACGCCCCCGTCCAGGTTGAGGCACTGGCCCACCTGCATGGTGTTGGCGGGATCCAGGAGCCAGGCGATGCCTTGGGCGATCTCCTCGGGCCGGAAGAAGCGGCCCGCGGGCACCGCGGCCTCGGCTCGGGCGCGGGCTTCGGCCTCGCTGAGGCCGAGGGCCTCCGCCATCCCACGGAGTCCCGTCTGGGCCATGGCCGTGTCCACCCAGCCCGGCGCCACGGCGTTCACGGTGATGCCCTGCGAGAGCAGTTCCAGGGCCAGGGCCTTGGTGAGGCCCAGCAGCCCGTGCTTGGCGGCGCAGTAGGCGCCGTAGCCCGGCACGCCGAAGCGGCCGAGGACGGAAGAGACCAGCACGATGCGGCTGGGGCGGCCCAGGAGGTTGGGCCGGAAGGCCCGCACCGAGTTCCAGCAGCCCGTCAGGTCCGTGGCGAGGATCTCGTCGAAGCAGTCGTCGCTGTCGAGGTCCACCGGCGTCAGGCCGGAGATGCCCGCGGCGGCGACCAGGGCGTCCAGGGGGCCGCAGGCCGACGCGACCTCCTTCAGGCGTGGACGATCGGTCACCGAGGCCACGTGGGCGGTGGCGTGACCGCCTTCGGCGCGGATCTCCTCCACCAGGTCCGCGAGGGCCGCCCCGTCCCGGCCCAGAAGGTGGAGGCTGGCGCCCTCCCGGCGGGCGAGGTGCAGGGCGCAGGCCCGGCCGATGCCCCGGGACGCGCCGGTGATGAGGATGGCGCGGCTCATGCGGCTTCTCCCTGGGGGGCGGACGTGGTCGGGACGTGCCTGCGGGGCCAGCTGGCCACCGCCACGCAGGCCGCGGCGCAAAGCAGGGCGCAGGGGAGGCTGGCTTCGAGTCCGAAGGTGTTCCCGGAAAGCCAGTCCGGCCGACCATCGAAGACCGGCGTGAGGTAGCCCTTCGCCTCGGTGCCGCTGACCCCGAAGCCCAGCAGGCTGCCCTGGGTCCAGTTCCAGCCCAGGTGCAGCCCCATGGGCAGGGCGAGGCCGCCGGAGCGCCAGGCGCAGAGGCCCAGCAGCAGGCCCGCGAGGCCGATGTTGACGGCGGCCCAGGCCCGCGTCGCCCCGCTCATGCCCGGGTTGTTCCAATGGGCGGCGATGAAGAGGGCGCTGGTGGCGAGGATGGCGGGCAGGGCCCCCGCGCCGTCCTTGAG
>JBGASS010000075.1:0-8994 GCA_044229555.1 Holophagaceae bacterium | reverse complement strand
TTGGACATGGGTTCTCCTGAATCCCGCTGGGGGATGGCGGAATGGGGGGGCGGGGTCGGCGGCGCCTCCCGGGGTTGGGGGATGCACCAACGTAGGGGGCTCCGCCGGTTTCCCACAGGTCCGGTTTTCGAATCCACGAGGGGGCCGGTTCCCGGGGCCCCAGGAAGCCATCACTGGCAGAAGGGCCATTCCGTGGGCGCGCAGACGGGGCTGACGCAGGCCACCAGGGAGGGGCATTGCCGGCCGATGGTGTCGCAGAAGGTGGTCTCGCAGTTGGGCCCGTCGGTGTTGCAGTTGGGTCCGCACTGGGTGGCGCGGCAGGTGTTCGCGAGGGTGGCGCCGCCGGCGATCTGGGAGCTCTGCTGCAGGGTGAGCTGGGCGAGGGTTTCCTTCTTCAGGACGAGTTTTTTCATGGCTTCTCCGGGCCGCGCGGGGCGGCATGAATGGGTTGGACTGGTTATGGGATCCCGCGGGAATGATCCCGCCGCGGCCTGAGCGCAGCCTAGGCGCTTCGCCCCCGCCGGACGCGGGTCCGCCCCACTGGCGTTTTCGGCGCGGGCGCAATAAGTTGGCTCCACCTTCCGCCCGCAGCCCCAGAGTGTTCAGACCCTCCAACAGACCTGCCCATGTCCGCGCCTCCGCGCCCGCCCTTCCGGTTCCCCTGGCTGCCATCGCTGCTGCTGCTCGGCGTGGCGCTGGGCGGCGTATGGGCCTGGCGCCGCCATTCTGCTCCTGCGGTCTTCCGCGTGCTTTTGCTGGATCCGGTCCTGGAGGGCGGCGCTGCCCTGGATGCCCACGAGGGCGCGGCCCTCAACCGGCTGGTGAAGGACCAGCTGGAAGTCGTCGCCGGGGCTTCCGTCTCCCAGACGCTGGGCCTTCCCGATTCCGCGGAGAGGTCCGGGCTCCGGAAGGACGCCCTGGTCCTGCGGCTCGCGCCCCGGCGGTCCGGGAGCCGCCTGGACCTGAGGGCCAGCTGGGCCTGGGCGGCCGAACTCCAGCAGGCCGCCGCCTGGCACCGCCTCGAGAGCGGTGGCGAGATTCCCTCGCAGGCCCTCGATGACCTGCTGCAGGGGCTGCCCCTGCCGGGCCGGAAAACCCCTGCCGCGCCCCTCATCCCCCGGCACGCCGCGGCCTTCTGGAACTACCTGGCGGCGCGCGGCGGGGCCCCCGGCGCCGAGTACGCCCGGGCACGGGAACTCCTGGAAGCCAGCGCGGCGGCGGAACCGGACTGCGCGTCCATCCCTTTCGCCCTGGGGGAACTGGAGTTCTTCCACGCCCTTCAGTCCGCCACGAACGACGCGGAAAGCCTCCGCCGGGCCGAATCCCTGCTCCAGCGCGGCCTCGAGCTCTTTCCCCGTCATCCCCGGGGCACCTGGCTCATGGCGAGGCTCCGCACCGACACGGGCAGCGCCAAGGAGGCCCTCGAACTCCTGATCGAGGCGCGGCGTTCCCATCCCGGGGCCGTGCCGCTGATCATCGGCCTCACCTACGCCGGGAGGTACGCGGGACTGCTGGATTTCGCGGCCCGGGCGGAGGGCCGGGCCGACGAACTCTCCGCGGACTCCCGGCAGCCCCTCCGTCTGCAGGTCACCTTCCTCTACGGCGGCCAATGGGACCGCTACGAAAAGACCCTCTGGACGCGGCCCGGGGATCTGGGCAACTCCACGGTCCTGCTGTTCCGTGGCCAGCTCCAGCTGGCCCGGGGGGACCGGGTCCGCGCCCTGGAAGCCTTCCGGGCGGGTGCGGAAAGCCCGGAGGGATATGCCCAGTTCGTCCGCATGGCCCGGGTCTTCCGCCTCATCCTCGAACACGACCTGCCTACCGCCCGGGCCGAACTGGACGCCCTCGCCCAGAGCCGCGTGGGGCTCCGGGTGCCCGACGGGGAGTACATCCTCAACATTGCGGAGGCCTACGTGCTCCTGGGCGATCTCCCCCGGGCCCAGGACCTGGCGGAAAAGGCCTTCTACACCGGGTTCACCTGCGCCCGGTGGTACGAGGCCAATCCGCTCCTGAGGCCCCTGCACGGCACGCCGCGATGGAACGCCCTCATCCAGCACGTCCGGGAGCGGCAGGCCATCCTCGAAGCCCGCTTTCCGGAAGGGCGGTGGGGCATCTGAGCCGTCAGCTCAGACCGAGATCACCACCAGCTCCGGATCGATCTCCTTCTGCAGCATGCCTTCGATCGCCGCCAGGGTGCCCGTGAGGGAGCTGGGGCAGCTGTTGCAGGCGCCCATGTAGCGGATCATCACCTGCTTGTCGTGCCGGCCCACGATCTCCAGGCCGCCGCCATCCGCGGCCAGGGCGGGCAGGATGGATTCGTCCAGGACCGCGCGCACCTTCTTGAGCACCTCGTCGTTCTCGTCGTGGACCTGACTGAAGTCGCGCTTGGCGGCCTCGGCCGTGCCGCCCCCGAGCACGGAGGGCGCGCTGCGGATGGGGGCCGCCAGCTTCGGGAGCAGGTCCGGCCAGGTGGCGTCCTCGGTCTTGGTCACCGTGAGCCACTTGTCCTGCATGAAGACCGACACCACCTGCCCCACGGCGAAGAGGGCCTTGGCCAGCTCGTCGTTCTGCGCGATCTCCGGGGACGGGAAGCTCTTGGGGAAGCCCACGGCCACCGCCTCCTTCAGGAGGAACTTCACCGCGTTGGGATTGGGCGTGTACTCGATCTCGGCGATCTTCGGCATGGCTACTCCGTGCTCGCCTGGGCTTCGCCCCGGAGGGCGCTGCTCAGGGTCGCCCAGGGGAGGACGGCGCACTTCACGCGCACCGGCAGGTTCTTCACGCCCTCGAAGAGGATGAGCTTGCCGATGTGGTGGGGCGCGGCCGGGTCCAGCTCCCCCCGCACCAGGGCCCGGAACTCGGCGGCCATCTGCTCGGCCTCCGCCACGGTCTTGCCCTTCACGGCGCCGGTCATGAGGGAGGCGGAGGCCACGTCGATGGCGCAGCCGCTGCCCTCGAAGCGGATGTCGGCGATGCGGCCATCCTCGACGTTGAGGCTCAATTCCAGGCGGTCCCCGCACAGGGGGTTGTGGCCGTCGGCGTGGTGGGTGCACGGCTCCAGCTTCCCGAAGTTCCGGGGCTTCTTGTTGTGCTCCAGGATCACCGCCTGGTAGAGCTCCCGGGGATCGCTCATCCGAAGATCTCCTTCACCTGCCGGAGCGCGGCCACCAGCGCGTCGATGTCGGCGGTGTCGTTGAAGTAGGTGAAGCTGGCCCGCGTCGTGGCGGGCACCTGCATGCGGTCCATCACCGGCTGGGCGCAGTGGTGGCCGGCGCGCACCACGATGCCTTCGTGGTCCAGGATGCTCCCCACGTCGTGGGCGTGGATGCCGTCCAGGACGAAGGAGACCACGGAGGCCTTCTCCCTCGCCGTGCCGATGATGCGCAGGCCCGGGATGGCCGACAGCCGCTCCGTGGCGTAGGCCAGGAGCATGGCGTCGTGGGCGGCGATGCGGTCCAGCCCCAGGGCCTTCAGGTAGTCGATCGCGGCGCCCAGGCCGATGGCCGCGGCGATGGGCGGCGTGCCCGCCTCGAACTTGCCGGGCAGGCCCATGAAGGTGGTCTTCTCCCAGCTGACGGACAGGATCATGTTGCCGCCGCCGTGCCAGGGGGGCATGGCCTCCAGCAGCTCCTTCCGGCCGTAGAGCACGCCGATCCCCGTGGGGCCGCTGAGCTTGTGGCCGCTGAAGGCGTAGAAGTCGCAGTCCAGGTCCCGCACGTCCACGGGCAGGTGGGGCACCGCCTGGGCGCCGTCGATGACGGTGACCACGCCCCGGGCCTTCGCCTTGGCCACGATCTCCTTCACCGGATTGATGGTGCCGAGGGCGTTGGAGACGTGGGTGAGCCCGAGCACCTTGGTGCGTTCCGTGAGCAGGTCGTCCAGACCGTCCAGGAGCAGCTCGCCCGCATCAGTCATGGGCAGAACCTTGATTGTCGCGCCCTTCTCCTGGGCCAGCAGCTGCCAGGGCACGATGTTGGCGTGGTGCTCCATGGCGCTGAGGAGGATCTCGTCGCCGGCCTGGACGTTCCTCCGGCCCCAGCTCTGGGCCACCAGGTTGATGGCCTCGGTGGTGCCCCGAGTCCAGATGATCTCCTTGGTGGTTGGGGCGTTGATGAAGGCGCGGACCTTCTCGCGGGCCTCCTCGAAGCGGTCCGTGGCCTCCTGGCTGAGGGTGCTGACGCCCCGGTGCACGTTGGTGTGCTCGAAGCGCTCGTAGTGGGCCATGCGCTCGATGACGGGGCTCGGCATCTGGCCGCTCACGGCGGAATCGAGATACACCAGCTTCCGTCCATGGAAGGGCGTGGTCAGCAGAGGGAAATCCGCCCGGATGCGGGCGGTGTCCAGGGGCGCGACGGCGGTGTTCACAGGGTTCCCCTCGGGTTCATGGCGTCTCCACGAGGTCGGACGCGTTGGTGCGGGCCATCACCTGCTGGCGCAGGGAGCGGCGGAGGCTGGCCACGGGGATGTGGGCCAGCAGGTCCGAGGCGAAGCCGTAGGTGAGCAGGTTCCGGGCGGCGGCGGCGTTGAGGCCGCGGCTCTGGAGGTAGAAGAGCTCCTCGGGGTCCAGGGCGCCGACGGCGGCGCCGTGGGCGCATTTCACGTCGTCGGCGTCGATCTCCAGCTGGGGCTTGGCGTCCACCCGCGCCGTTTCGGACAGCAGGAGGGTGCGGCACTGCTGCTGGGCGTCGGTGGCTTGGGCCCCGTGGCGCACGAAGATGCGGCCGTTGAAGATGGCGTGGGCCTGGTCGTCTACGATGCACTTGTGGAGCTGGCGGCTGGCGCCGTGGGCCTGGGTGTGGTCCAGGACCGAATGGGTGTCCGAGACCTGGCCTCCGTTCAGCAGGGCCAGGCCGTCGAGGCTGGCCTCGGCGCCGGCGCCGGTCAGGCGCACCTGGGGCGTCTGGCGGCTCAGCTTCGCCCCGAAGGAGACCGTGCGGCTGTGGTAGCGGCCATCCTTCGCCACCTCGGCCCGGAGGTTCGAGACGTGGAAGGCTTCCGGGGCCTCCCGCTGGATGCGCTCATGGCGGAGCTCCGCGCCCTCGTGGACCAGGATCTCCACCGCGGCGTTGGTGAAGCCGGGGCCGGAGCCGGCGTACTCCTCGATGAGCTCGGCGGAGGCGTTGCGCTCGACTTCCACCAGGATGCGGGGCTGAGTGGAAGGGAGGGGGGCGCCACCATCCCCGCCCGCGGTGATGAAGAGCAGGTGCAGGGGCGCCTCGGCCTTCAGGTTCCTGGGCACGAAGACGTAGGCCCCGTCGGCGAAGGCGGCGGTGTTCAGGTTGGCGAAGAAGTCGGACTCCGCGGGCTTCAGCAGGGAGCCCAGCCGCGTCGCCGCCTCCGACGCCGCGTGGAGGGGAAGGAAGCGCAGGCCCTGGGGCAGGGCGGAGGTGCAGCTGTGGTGGGGATCGAAGCGCCCGTTCACGAAGACCAGCCGCGTCCCCCGGGCTTCGGGGAGGATGCGCTCCCGGATGTCCACGGAGGCGGGCGCCGCGGGGCTGAAGGAGGACTTCCGGAGCTCCGAAAGATCGCAGTACTTCCAGTCCTCCTCGCGCTTCGTGGGCAGGTCCTGCTTCGCCAGGGCCTCCCGGGCCGCGGCGCGCAGGCTCTCCCAGCCCTCGGCCTCGGCCGGAAGCAGGTCGGCGACCAGGCTGCAGTCGGAGGCGATTCCGGCGTCTGGCGTCATGCCCCGACCTCGGCGTTGATCCAGTCGTAGCCGTTCTTCTCGATCTCGCGCGCCAGCTCCGGGCCGCCGGTCTTGACGATGCGCCCGCCGCTCAGCACGTGGATGCGCTCGGCGGGGATGTGGTCCAGGAGGCGCTGGTAGTGGGTCACCAGGAGGATGGCGCGGTCCTTCGACTTCATGCCGTTCACCGCCTCGCCCACGATGCGCAGGGCGTCCACGTCCAGGCCCGAATCCAGCTCGTCGAGGATGGCCAGCTTCGGCATGAGGACCGCCATCTGGAGGATCTCGTTGCGCTTCTTCTCGCCTCCGGAGAAGCCTTCGTTGAGGCTGCGGTCCAGGAACTCGGGCCGCATGCCCACCACGCTGATCTTCTCCCGGATGTAGTCGTCGAATTCGAGGGGGTCCAGCTCCTCCCGGCCGTTGGCCTCCGCCTGCTTGTTGTAGGCCAGGCGCAGGAACTGGGCGTTGCTCACCCCGGGCACCTCGATGGGGTGCTGGAAGCCCAGGAAGATGCCGGCCCGGGCCCGGGCGTCGGCCTCCAGCTCGAAGAGGTCCTTGCCCTCGTAAGTGATGGTCCCGCCGGTGACCGCATAGGCCGGGTGGCCCGCGATGACCTTGCCAAGGGTGGACTTGCCGGATCCGTTGGGCCCCATGATGGCGTGCACCTCGCCGGCCCGGACCTCCAGGTCGATGCCCTTGAGGACTTCCTTGCCGTTCACTTCGGCGGTGAGGTTCCTGATGCTCAGCATGCTCGCTCCGTCGTTCATGGTTCAGCCCACGCTGCCTTCCAGCTTGAGGCTCAGCAGCTTGGTGGCCTCCACGGCGAACTCCATGGGCAGCTCGCGGAAGACGTCCTTGCAGAAGCCGTTGATGATCATGCTGATGGCTTCCTCGCTGGGGATGCCGCGCTGCTGGAAGTAGAAGAGCTGCTCCTCGCCGATCTTGCTGGTGGTGGCCTCGTGCTCCACCTTCGCCGTGCGGTTCTGCACTTCCAGGTAGGGAAAGGTGTTCGCCGAGCAGCTGGACCCGATGAGCATGGAATCGCACTGGCTGAAGTTCCGGGCCCCGTCGGCCTTGGGCATCACCTTCACCAGGCCGCGGTAGCTGTTGCGGCTCTCGCCGGCGCTGATGCCCTTGCTGATGATGGTGGACCGCGTGTTCCGGCCGATGTGGATCATCTTCGTGCCGGTGTCCGCCTGCTGCTTGTGGTTGGTCAGCGCCACGGAGTAGAACTCGCCGATGGCGTTCTCCCCCAGCAGCACACAGCTGGGGTACTTCCAGGTGATGGCGCTGCCGGTCTCCACCTGGGTCCAGCTGATCTTGCTGTCGCGGCCCTTGCAGAGGCCGCGCTTGGTGACGAAGTTGAAGATCCCGCCCAGGCCGTTCTTGTCCCCGGCGTACCAGTTCTGGACGGTGCTGTACTTGATGCTGGCGTCGTCCAGGGCCACGAGCTCCACCACCGCGGCGTGGAGCTGGTTGGTGTCGAACTGGGGGGCGGTGCAGCCCTCCAGGTAGCTCACGGAAGCGCCTTCTTCGGCCACGATGAGGGTGCGCTCGAACTGGCCCGATTCCTTGTTGTTGATGCGGAAGTAGGTGCTCAGGTCCATGGGGCAGGTAACGCCCTTGGGGATGAACACGAAGGAACCGTCGGTGAACACGGCGCTGTTCAGGGCCGCGTAGAAGTTGTCGGAGAAGGGCACCACGGTGCCCAGGTACTTCCTCACCAGGTCGGGGTGCTCTCGCACCGCTTCACTGAAAGAGCAGAAGATGATGCCGACTTCCGCCAGCTTCGCCTTGTAGGTGGTGGCGACGCTCACCGAATCGAACACCACGTCCACCGCCACGCCCGCCAGGGCCGCCTGCTCGTTGAGGGGCACACCCAGCTTCTCAAAGGTGCGCTTCAGCTCCGGATCCACCTCGTCCATGGAGGCATACTTGGCCACCTTCGGCTTGGGGGCCGAGTAGTAGACGATCTTCTGGAAGTCGGGCCGCTCGTAGTGGACGTTGGCCCAGGCGGGCTCGGTCATGGTCAGCCAGTGCCGGTAGGCCTTGAGGCGCCACTCCAGGAGCCACTCGGGCTCGCCCTTCTTCAGGGAGATGAAGCGGATCGTGTCCTCGGACAGGCCGGCGGCCACGCTGTCGGACTCGATGTCCGTCACGAAGCCGTACTTGTATTCCTGTCCGGTGACAGCCTGCAGAGACGTGCCCATGGAGGTCTCCCCAACCTCCCATTCTGGAATCTTGACTGAAGCTGTCAACAATAAAGGCGGTGACGGGAGCCGCAATCCACGGGGGCGCCCGGGAGCTTCAGGTCCGGGGCTGGGACTTCCCGCCCAGGCTTTGCAGCAGGGCCTGGACCTGCTCGAGCAGGTGCTTGGCCTGGTCCTCCGCCAGGTCCGCCGGATCCGCGTCGAGGGCGGCCTCGAGGACCATGCGGGCATCCTCCTTCGCCCCGAGGGCGGCCAGGGCGGAGCCCAGCTGGAAGTGGTTCAGGAGGGTGGGCTCCTTCTCCATGACGGGATCGAGGAGCTCCACCACCTCCCGGGGGCGCCCGAGGCTCATGAGCTGCTGTCCCAGGAGGGAGCGGGCCCGGGATTCCTGGCCCGGCAGGGGGTGGGAGTAGAGGCGTCGGACCTCTTCGAGATCCGTGGGGGTCACGCCCCCGCCCAGCAGCTTGTAGGCCTGGCGCATGAGGGCGGCCTCCCAGGCGCCGCTGCTCTTGGGGTGCCGCTGGAGAAAGCCTTCCAGGGCCTTGCGGAGCTCCGGCTCCCGGTCCTGCGCCATGAGGTGCTCCAGGGCGGTGCGCAGGGCCAGGAAGCAGAGGCGGGGATGGCGGTCCGAGGCGGAGAAGGCCAGCAGCTTCGGAAGGGCGCCCTCGGGGCTGCGGCGGAAGGCGATCTGCAGCTCCACCCACTCGGCCCGCTGGGTCTTTTCCTTGCGGCGGGCGCGCTTCAGGCTCGCCTCGGCGGCGGGAAGCTCCCCCTCGGCGAGGTAGGCCTCGGCCTCGTCCAGCAGCACCACTGCGGCGGCCTTGCCACCCCGGGCCTCCCGAAGGGTCTTGGCGTCGGGGGCGTCGAGGATGAGGAGGAGGCCCGGATCCCCCGGGTGCTGTTGCAGCAGCTCCTGGAGGATGGCGAAGGCCTTGGCCCGTTCCCCCGCCACCAGGTAGGACTCCGCGAGCAGCTCCCGCACCGCCAGTTCGCCGGGCAGGTGGCCGCTGGCCTCTTTCAGGAGGGGGATCGCGAGGGCGGCCTCCCCCCGCGCCAGATGGACCTCCCCCAGGAGGCTGAGGGTCTCGCCGCCGCGGCGCA
>JBGASS010000074.1:0-8677 GCA_044229555.1 Holophagaceae bacterium | reverse complement strand
CTTCGAGGAGCTGGTCCAGCGCATGGACGTGCCCTGGGGCGCCACGCGCTGGCAGATCGCCCAGGCCGTGACCCGCTTCGTGAACCGCTGGATCAAGCAGAAGGACTACACCGTCGGCTTCGCGTCGGCCCTAGAAGTGGCCAAAGAAGCCCGGGGGGACTGCACGGAGCACGGCGTGCTGGCGGTGGCCCTGCTGCGCCGGCTGGGCGTCCCGAGCCGGGGCGTGACGGGCTGGGTGGCCCTGGAGAAGACCCTCGGCCTGCACTTCTGGGTGGAGGTCAAGCTCGGCCAGCGCTGGCTCCCCCTCGACCCCACCTTCGACCAGGCCCCGGCTTCGGCCTTCCGGATGAAGCTGGGCACCACGGACCTGGCGGACCTCGCCAGCGTGGGGTGGGACGGCGCGGCCCTCTCCTTCGGCGAGGGGGCCTGGGTGCCCGAAGGCACGCCCTGGAGCCGGGATGTCCGGGTGGAAGGCGCCGCGACCTTCTTCGCCGGCGGCTACCTGCGGCTTCCCGGCGCCGCCTGGTCCGTGGAGAAGGGCCTGCTCCGCCTGGCCTTCCGGGGCCAGTGGCAGCTCCGCGCCACGGTGCGGCCCCCGGAATCGTCGGACCTGGCCCGCTATACCGGGGCCCGGGGCCGAAGCTGTCTCTGGGATCCCGCCGCCCGGATCGCCTTCCTGGACCTCGACGGCCGGCACTGGCTGCGCCTGGAGGCCCTGGACGCCGAGGCCTCGGAGGGCGGCGCCGTGGCCATCCTCGACGCCCTGGACGCGGGAGCCTGAGGTGGCGGTCGCCCTCTCCCTCGTCAAGGTCACCAAGCGCTTCGGCGCGAACCCCATCCTCGAGGGCCTCACCTTCGGCCTCCAGGCCGGGGAGAAGGTCGGCCTCATCGGCCGCAACGGCGCCGGCAAGAGCACCCTCTTCAAGCTGCTGGCGGGAGTGGAGACGCCGGACGAAGGCGAGGTGGTCCTCACCTCGGGCCTGCGGGTCTCCCGCCTCAGCCAGGAGCCGGAGTTCGCCCCCGGCGCCACCGTGCGCCAGGCCCTGGAGGAGGCCCTCGCCGACCACCAGGCCCTGCTCACCCGCCACGGTGAGATCCACGACGCGCTCCACCACGCGGACGGCAGGCTGGCCAAGGGCGCCGTGGCCGAGCGCCTCCATGAAGAGCTGGAACGGGTGGAGCACCACCTCCACGCCATGGGCTGGGACCTGGAGCCCCGCCTCAAGGAGGCCTGCACCACCTGGGGCCTGGCGGACCTGGAGGCGCCGGTGGAATCCCTCTCCGGCGGCTGGCGCAAGCGCGTGGCCCTGGCCCAGGCCTGGCTCCGGGACCCGGATGTGCTGGTATTGGACGAGCCCACCAACCACCTCGATCCGGAGCAGGTGGAAAAGCTGGAGGCCTGGCTGGCGGCCTTCGAAGGCGCCCTCCTCCTCATCACCCACGACCGCCACCTCCTGGACGCGGTGGCGGACCGCATGCTGGAGCTGGAGAACGGGAAGCTCACCACCTACGAGGGCGGCTACAGCGACTACCTGCTCCTGAAGGCGGACCAGGAGTTCCGGGAGGCCCGCCTCACGGACCACATGCAGAACCGCCTGCGCACGGAGCTGGCGTGGCTGCGCCGGGGCGCCAAGGCCCGCACCCGCAAGTCCAAGCTCCGCATCCAGGAGGTGCTGGACCTGAAGGACGATGTGGGGGAGCGCACCCGCAGCGAAAGCCGGGAGCGCCTGGCCTTCGCCGGCGGATCGAACCGCGCGACGCCCTGGTGAACGCCGAGGCCATCCGCTTCCACTACGACGGCGGCCCCGAGCTCCTGGACGGCCTGGACCTGGTCCTGCAGCAGGGCATGCGCGTCGCCCTCATGGGCCCCAACGGCTGCGGCAAGTCCACCCTGCTGAAGGTGCTGCTCGGCGAGCTGGACGCCCGCGCCGGCGCCCTGCACCGCCATCCGAAGCTGAGCATCGCCGTCATCAGCCAGGGTCGCGGGGAGCTGGACGGCGCCGCCTCCGTCCTGGACAACCTGGCGGACCGGGCGGCGGTGGTGAACGTGGGGGGGAGCGCCATCCTCGCCCACGTCTACCTCACCCGTTTCGGCTTTCCCGTGGACCAGCAGAAGCGCGCGGCGGCCACGCTTTCGGGGGGCGAGCGCAACCGCCTCCTCCTGGCCCGCACCATGCTGCACCCCGTGGACCTGCTGGTGCTGGACGAGCCCACCAACGATCTGGACATCCCCACCCTGCAGAACCTGGAGGAGGCCCTGCGGGACTATCCCGGCACCCTGCTGCTGGTGAGCCACGACCGCTTCTTCCTGGACCAGGTGGCGACCCACACCCTGGCGTGGAACGGCGCCGGCGCGCCCCGGTGGGAACTCTACGAGGGACCGCCCTCCACCGTGAAGTCGCTCCGCGAGGCGCGGGCGGCGGAGGGGGCCACGGTCCGTGCCGAGGTGGCGCGGAGCGCACCGAAAGCCGAGGCCGCCCGGGCGAAAAAGCCCGGCCTCAGCCAGAAGGAGCTGCGCCGCCTCGCGGAAGTGGACGCCGCCATGGCCCTCCTCCACGCCCGGATCGAGGCGCTGGACGCCCTGCTCGCGGAGCCCGCGGCCTTCCTCAGCGCCGAGGGGCCGGGCCACCAGGCCCTGAAGGAGCGGGACGCCGCGAAGGCGGAACTGGAGAGCCTCGAACTGGAATGGATGGACCTGGAGGAGAAGCGCGGAGGCTGAACGCCGCGGGCGGGCCTACGTCCGGCGCAGCTCCGGCTCGGCCTCCAGGTAGGGCACCTGGGCCAGCTCCCCGGCGTCCAAGCCCCGCAAGCGGGCCGCCGGCAGGCCGGACACTTCCTCCAGCTCGAGCCAGGGACAGGCCACCAGGGGGCCCTGGGACTGGTCCACCAGCACCGCGTCCACCGCCACCTCGGCGCCCTCGGGGCCCGTCATGACCCACTGGACCCCGGCCTCGTCCAGATCCTCCACGAAGGCCGAAGCCTCCTCGCCGGAGGCGAATTCCGTGGCCAGGAGGTGGGCGTCCTCCCGGTAGAAATCGGGCTCCCAGCGGAGGGCCTTCATCACGAGGGCCGCGTCCTCCTTGTGCAGCCGCGCCACGGCGTCCTTGCGGACGAGGGCGGTGATGAAGTGGATCTCGATGGCCATGGGAGCTCCGGAAGGGGCGCACGCCCGATGATACGATCCGCCCCCGGGGTCTGGAACGCGGGCCGCGCTATGCTTCCCCGATGCGTTTGCGCGCCCTGCGGCCCCTCCTCCTCGTCCTCCTTCCGGGATGCGGCGCCGCCGACCGGGCACAGGCGGGCGCGGAGGGACTGGAGGCGAAGGCCGCGGAGCGCGCCGCCCAGCTCGGAGCCCGGATCGGCGAAGGCATGGACAAGGCGCTGCAGCGGGACACCTACACGGTGAGGCTGGCCCCGGACCTCGCGAAGAAGGGCCTGCAGGTCACCCGCGCCGACCGCATCAAGGACGGCAGGCTGAAGGCCGGCACCAAGGGAGTCGCCCTCTACGCCGTCTTCAACGAGCGATTCGCCGGAAATGTGGAGCTGCGCGTCTTCGACCGGGAGAACCGCGAAGTGGGCCGCGCCTACCTGCGCCTCCAGGGCCCCAAGGGCAGCGCCAAGTGGATCAACGCCGCCCTCGATCCCCACACGCCGATGGAGGCCATCGAGACGGTGGAACTGCGGTAGGGGGCTCCCAGACTGCCGCACCGACCCCTGAATGAAAATGCCCCGAAGGGATCGGGGCATCGGGGAGGAGTGGTGGTCCCGGAGCGAGGGCTCCCGCCTCCAGGAGGGAGCGCCGCGCGACTGGGGAACGCCCCGGCGCGAAGCCCCGAGCGCCGCGATAGGCGGCGGAAGGAGCCCGGGCGAGGGCTCCCGCCTCCAGTCGTTCGAATCGCCCCGAGTCGGAGCCGGAATGAAAAATGCCCCGAAGGGATCGGGGCATCCGGGGTGGAGTGGTGGTCCCGGAGCTACGGGACCATGGAATTCGAACGCCCGACCCTCGTGGCCAGATTCGTAGTCTGATTCCGCGTGGGCTATCTGCAGCTTGGCCGCGTGGGAAGAAGCTAGGCCCGCCCGCGGGCCCACCAAGCATCACGCCGCTTACTCATTCCTGGGTCCATTTGATACTACTTCAGGTTCCTTGGATCTATTGGGGCGGAGGGCCCATGACATTCGATGGCCAGTCCATCCAGTGCTCCCTGCTCGACGGCGGCATCGCCGAACTGCGTTTCGACCTCCAGGGCGATTCCGTCAACAAGTTCAACAAGATGACCGAGCTGGGCATCTTCCTGGGGGCGTGACCAGTTCGTCGGGAAGGTCGCCAAGAAGCTGGCGAAGACCGCCGCCAAGCTCTTCTGCACCGTGGAATCGGCGGCGCCCTGTGCTCGGCGCCCTGTACACCAGGGGTGATCATGGGGACGAAGCGGCATCGCCTACCAGTCGGCCTCCAAGGGCATCCCCATCGTCATGAAGGACATCCCGCCGCAAGGGAGAGGCCCCCCTCCATCGCCCTGGGGGGCCAAGGCCTTCCGAGCAAGGCCGGCCCCAACTGCCCCTCGCCGGTGGCGGCCATCGTGGCCATGCCAGGGCAAAGGACGCCACTCCTTCGGTGAAGCCCCGGCGGCCTGGAGCCAGGTCGGCAAGATGACCCCTCAGCCGGGGGACGACATCGCGTCATGGCCGACGTCTTCACCCGCATCCGGCCGACGCTTTCCTTCGGCGACTTCAAGGGCCTCGACTTCGTGGTGGAGGCAGTGGTGGAGAACGAGAAGGTCAAGAAGGCCGTCCTCGCCGAAGTGGAGGACGCGGTGAAGGAGGAGGCCATCCTCGCCAGCAACACCTCCACCATCTCCATCACCCGCCTGGCGGAAGGCCTCAAGCGTCCGGAGAACTTCTGCGGGATGCACTTCTTCAACCCGGTGCCCAAGATGCCCCTGGTGGAGGTCATCCGCGGCGCGAAATCCAGCGACCGCGCCATCGCCACCACCGTGGGCTACGCCCTGGCCATGGGCAAGACGCCCATCGTGGTGAACGACTGCCCGGGCTTCCTGGTGAACCGCGTCCTGTTCCCCTACTTCGCGGGCTTCATCATGCTGGTGAACGAGGGCGTGGACTTCCTGAAGATCGACAAGGTCATGGAGAAGTTCGGCTGGCCCATGGGCCCCGCCTACCTCCTGGACGTGGTGGGCATCGACACGGGCTTCCACGCCAACGCCGTCATGGCCGCGGGCTTCCCCGACCACATGGCCTCCAAGGACCGCACCGCCATCCAGGCCATGTTCGAGGCCCAGCGCTTCGGCCAGAAGAACGGCCTGGGCTTCTACGCCTACGCCCCCGACAGGAAGGGCGCGCCGAAGAAGACGATCGATCCCGCCGCCCAGGAGCTGCTGAAGCCCCTGGTCCTCGCGGACCACAGCGCGTCCATCACCGACCAGGACATCATCGACCGGATGATGCTGCCCCTCATCATCGAGTGCTCCCGCTGCCTGGAGGACGGCATCGTCGCCACCCCGGTGGAGGTGGACATCGGCCTGGTCTATGGCCTGGGCTTCCCGCCCTTCCGGGGCGGCCCCTTCCGCTACGCCGACGCGGTGGGCCTCAAGGCCCTCTGCGAGAAGGCGGCGACGTTCGCGTCCCTCGGCAAGCTCTACGAGCCCACCGCCCAGATGCTCCAGCTGGCCGAAACCGGCGGCGCCTTCCACGAAGCGAGGTAGCCATGAAAGACGTCGTCATCGTTGATGCCGTACGCAGCCCCATGGGCCGTTCCAAGGGCGGCATGTTCCGCAACGTGCGGGCGGAGAACCTTTCGGCCGCCATGATCACGGCCCTGTTGCAGCGCAATCCCAAGGTGGATCCGGGCGAAGTGGAGGACGTCATCTGGGGCTGCGTGCAGCAGACCCTGGAGCAGGGCTTCAACATCGCCCGCTTCGCCTCCCTCATGACCGCCCTGCCCCACACCGCCAGCGCCCAGACCATCAACCGCCTCTGCGGATCGTCCATGAGCGCCCTGCATTCGGCGGCCATGGCCATCATGACGGGCAACGGCGAGGTCTTCGTGGTGGGCGGCGTGGAGCACATGGGCCACCTGCCCATGACCCACGGCGTGGACCCCAACCCCGCCGCCAGCAAGCACGCCGCCAAGGCGGCGGGGATGATGGGCCTCACCGCCGAGGTGCTCGCCAAGATGCACGGCATCAACCGGGCCGCCCAGGACCAGTTCGCCCTGCGCTCCCACCAACGGGCCCACGAGGCCACGGTGGCGGGCCGTTTCAGGGACGAGATCATCCCCCTGGAAGGCCACGACGAGCACGGCTTCTCCAAGGTCTTCGACACCGACGAGGTGATCCGCGAGGACACGAACCTGGAATCCCTGGCCGCCCTCAAGCCCGCCTTCGATCCCAAGAACGGCACGGTCACCGCCGGCAACTCGTCCGCCATCTCGGATGGCGCTTCGGGCCTCCTGGTGATGTCCCTGGACCGCGCCAAGGCCCTGGGCCTGGCGCCCATGGCCCGCATCAAGGCCATGGCCACCGCCGGCGTGGACCCCTCCCTCATGGGCTACGGCCCGGTGCCGGCGGTGAAGAAGGCCCTGGCCCGGGCGGGGATGAAGGTGCAGGACATTGACCTCTGGGAGCTGAACGAGGCCTTCGCGGCCCAGTCCCTGCCCGTGCTCAAGGACCTGCAGCTCCGCGACCACGTGGAGAAGAAGGTGAACCTCAACGGCGGCGCCATCGCCCTGGGCCACCCCCTGGGCTGCTCCGGCGCCCGCATCACCACCACCCTGCTCCACCTCATGAAGGCCGGTGGCCAGCAGACCGGCGTGGCCACCATGTGCATCGGCCTGGGCCAGGGCATCGCCACCGTCTTCGAGCGGGTCTGACCTTTCCCCGCCCTTCCCTTCCCTGCGTTTCCGACCCGCTTCGTTGATCCCCCAGGAGGCACCCCATGGCCCAGATCCTCGCCGACCGCCGCGACGTCGACTTCGTCCTGCACGAGCAGCTGAAGGTCGAATCCCTCGCCCGGCACCCGCGCTTCTCGGAATTCAACCGCAAGGCCATCGACCTGATCGTCTCCGAGGCCCGCAACCTGGCGGTGAAGGAGATCCTGCCCACCCAGACCGACGGGGACCGCATCGGCGTCGCCTTCGAGAACGGCAACGTGACGGTGCCCGAATCCTTCCACAAGGCCTGGAAGGCCCTGCGGGACGGCGAGTGGCTGGCCATGACCGAGGAGGCCGAGTGGGGGGGCCAGGGCATGCCCCGCACCGTGGCCACCGCGGCCTCGGACTTCCTCATGGGCGCCAGCTTCGCCTTCCTGATGTACGTCGGCCTCTCCCACGGGGCGGGCAAGCTCATCGAGACTTTTGGAACCGACAAGCAGAAGCAGCTCTACCTCAAGCGCCTGTTCTCCGGGGAGTGGACCGGCACCATGCTGCTCACCGAGCCCGAGGCGGGTTCCGATGTCGGCGCCCTCACCACCACCGCCACCTTGAACCCCGACGGCACCTACACCATCGTCGGCAACAAGATCTTCATCTCCGGCGGCGAGCACAATCTCACCAGCAACATCATCCATCCCGTGCTGGCCCGCATCGAGGGCGCCCCCGCGGGCACCGCCGGCATCTCGCTCTTCATCGTCCCCAAGGTCTGGGTCAACGAGGACGGCAGCCTGGGCGAGCCCAACGACGTGGTCTGCACCGGCATCGAAGAGAAGATGGGCATCCACGGCAACTCCACCTGCTCCCTGGCGCTGGGCAGCAAGGGCAAGTGCCGGGGGACGCTCCTCGGGGACGCCAACAAGGGCATGCGCGCCATGTTCCTGATGATGAACGACGCGCGCCTGATGGTGGGCAACCAGGCCCTCGCCTGCGCCAGCCCCGCCTACCTCTACGCCGTGAACTACGCCCGAACCCGGGTGCAGGGGCGCCACCTCCTCCAGATGATGGACAAGGACGCCCCGGCGGTGCCCATCATCCAGCACCCGGACGTGCGCCGCATGCTGATGCTCATGAAGGTCTACGTGGAGGGCCTGCGCAGCCTCTCCTACTACATCGCCTTCCTGAACGACCGCGTCGCCACCGCCGCGGACGCCGACGAGAAGACCCGGCTCCAGGGCATCGTCGACTTCCTCATCCCCATCGCCAAGGGCTACACCACGGAGCGCTGCTTCGACGTCTGCAGCCTGGGCGTGCAGGTCTACGGCGGCTACGGCTACATCAAGGAATTCCCCATGGAGCAGCTGCTCCGGGACTGCCGCATCACCGCCATCTACGAAGGCACCAACGGCATCCAGGCCATGGACCTGCTGGGCCGCAAGCTCGGCCAGAACGGCGGCCGGCCCATCATCGACCTGTTCGAGGAGATCCGGGGCACCCTGGCTTCCGCGAGCGCCGTGGACCGCACCGCCCCCCTGGCCGAAAAGCTGGAGCCGGCGGTGGTGAAGCTGGAGGAGGTGGCCCGGCACATGGGCGTGACCGCCCTGTATGGCGACCTGCTCACCGCCGCCGCCCACGCCCATCCCTTCATGGAAGTGTGCGGCGACCTCATGGTGGGCTGGATGCTCCTGTGGCGCGCCCGGGTGGCCGCGGAGGCCCTGGCCTCCGGTGGCAAGGAGAAGGATGCCGCCTTCTACGACGGGCAGATCAAGAGCTTCGAGTTCTACGCCCAGACCATGC
>JBGASS010000073.1:0-8998 GCA_044229555.1 Holophagaceae bacterium | reverse complement strand
GTACGCCGACGTGGTGTTCCCGGAAAGCCACTACCTGGAGCGCACGGATCCCATCGAAGTGATGCCGGGCATCTGGCCCGCCGCCGTGTACCGCCAGCAGGTGGTGAAGCCCCTGCACGACACCAAGCCCATGCTGGAGATCGCCCAGGGATTGGCGAAACGGCTGGGCCTTTCCGACTACTTCGACTACACGATCGAACAGTGGGTGGAGGCCGAGGCCAAGGAGCTGCCCATCCAGAACGGCCTGGAGCATATGAAGAAGCGCGGCGTGGTGGCAGTGGCCCAGCCGAAGTACGGCACGACGCGCAACGCGGCCCACCGCTTCGTCACCAAGAGCGGAAAGATCGAACTGAGCTCTGAGCGGCTGCGGGAAGCCGGCCACGATCCCTTGCCGGTCTATGCGGCCCCGGCCCAGCCGGGTCCGGGTACGTTCCGCCTGATCCTGGGCCGCAAGGCCACCATCACCCACGCCACCTTGACGAACCTACCCTGGCTCCACGAGCACAACCCGGAGAACCACCTGTGGATCCATCCGGAGCCCGCGGGCCGGTTGAACGTCCGGAGCGGGGACTTGTTGGAGGTGGCCAGCTCCGTGGGCCAGGTGCGCCTGAAGGCGCGGGTCACCGAGGAGATCCGCCCCGACTGCGTGTTCATGCTCCACGGGTTCGGCAAGAAGTCGCCGTGGCTGAAGCGCGTCCACAACGTGGGCGCCGCGGACGCGGTGCTCCTGGAAACCGCCTGGGACAAGGTGAGCGGGAACGCCGCCATGCACGAGACCTTCGTTACGGTCCGCAAGGCCTGAGGAGCGGATGATGCCGACCGAAACCCGTTCCCCCTACTCCCCGGCGCGCGCCGCCAGGTCCGCGAGGACAGCCACGCGCTACGCGATGGTCATCGATTCGAAGAAGTGCATCGACTGCAAGGCCTGCGTGGTGGCCTGCAAGGCCGAGAATGGGGTTCCCCTGGGCGTCTTCCGCAACTGGATCAACGAGGAGCGATCCGGGGAGTTCCCGGCGCTGCGCATGAGCTTCGACCCCGAACAGTGCCACCACTGCGAGGATCCCAGCTGCGTGCGGGTCTGCCCCACGGGGGCCAGTTGGCAGCGCGAGGACGGCATCGTCCTGGTCAATTCCGCGGACTGCATCGGGTGCAAGTACTGCATCATCGCCTGCCCCTACGACGCCCGCTTCCACAACCCCGAGACGCACACCGTGGACAAGTGCACCTTCTGTGCCCACCGGTTGGAGCGCGGCGAGCTGCCGGCCTGCGTGGAGACCTGCCCCAGCAAGGTGCGGGTCTTCGGGGACCTGAACGATCCGAAGAGCCCCCTCCACGCGCTCCTCGCGACCCGGCGCTACGAAGTGAAGAACCCCCAGACCGGCAACGGCCCCCAGCTCTACTACCTGCGTTAGGACGCGAGATGCGAGAACCCGTCTGGGAATACCTCATCGTCAACTACCTCTTCCTCGGGGGGCTCTCCGCCGGCCTCTACTTCGCCTCCGCGCTGGCCACCTGGATCCAGGAGGACGGCCGCTCGGTCTATCCTCGCCTCGCCCGGTGGGGCGCGCTGCTGGCGCCATGGCCCGTGAGCCTGGGCTCGGCCCTGCTCGTCCTGGACCTGGGCCGGCCCCTGAGGTTCTGGAAGATCTTCTTCCACTTCCGCTGGCGCAGCCCCATGTCCATCGGCAGCTGGCTGCTGGTGGCCTTCACCGCCCTCAGCCTGGCCTACCTCTGGGCCTGGCTGGAGCCGGAGGAGCGGAAGGGACTGGCGGCTCGGATTCCGGGGAAGCTGCGAGGGAGGATGCCCGCGCGCGTGCTTGGCTGGCTGGCGCGGGACGCCTCTGCCTGGCGCCGGAACCTGGCGATGGCCGGCTTCCCCGTCGCCATCGGCGTGGGCATCTACACCGGCGTGCTGCTGGGGGCGGTGCAGGCCCGGCCCTTCTGGAACACGAACCTGGTGGCGCAGATGTTCCTCTTCAGCGCCCTCAGTTCCGGCACGGCGGCCCTGGTGGTGGCCCGGCTGCTGGACAAGGCGCCGGTGGACCTGAAGGAGATGCGCTTCCTCTACTCCCTGGACATCACTCTCATCGTCCTGGAGCTCTTCATCGTCCTGCCCTACCTCATCCACGGAGAGCTCAGCCCCCGCGCCGTGAAGGAAGCCCTGGCCCTGATCCTCGGCGGGCCCTTCACCCTCGCCTTCTGGCTGCTCTTCCTGGTGGCGGGCCTCCTGCTGCCCCTGGCCATCGAGCTCTACGAGTTCAGGCCCGTGATCCTGGGGCGCGGCACCTTCCACATCAACCCGCGCTGGGCGATGACGGCGGGAGGCCTGGTGCTCTTCGGCGGCTATGTCCTGCGCTACGTCTTCGTCTTCGCCGGCCAGGCCACGGGATTTCGATGAAGCTCCTCCTCCCGGAACTCCTGCGGGCCCTCGCCGCGGTCTTCGCCCGGCCTGGGTTCTTCCCCCGGGGCATCCTGGTGGAAGGGGGCGAAGCGATCTGGGCTTCACCAGCCCTTAAGTCCGCCCTGGAACAGATGCTGGCCTGCGAAACCCCCGACCTGCCGGTGGCCTTCACGGAAACCTTCCTGGTGGGCTGGGCCCACCCCGTGCTCCACCTGGAAGCCTCGGCCCAGCGGACCGGCCTGTTGCGGGATCCCGCCCTGCTTCATGACCTCGACCACCACTACGCGGCGATCGGCTTCGATCCTCCTGGCGAGCGGAGCCCGGACCACCTGGCGACGGAGCTGCAGGCCCTGGCCCTGGGCCTGCAGCGGCTCAGGGGGACGGAGGCCGACGAGCTGGACCATCTCGTGTCGAAGCTCACCGGGCTCATCGACCTGCACCTGCGCCCCCTGCTCATCGAGCTGCAGCGCCTCTCGCGTAGCCGGCCCATCCACCCAGCCTATGCCGCGGCCCTGGCCGCGGCGGCCTCCTGCGTCGAACTGGTGCGGGAGGGGATCTTCGCCTTCACCGACTGACGGAGGAGCCATGCGCATCTTGAGCCTCGCCCTGGTCGTCCTCGCCGCCTGACGGAGCTGTCGAAGGACCGGCGCATCCTGATCCACTGCTCCACCGGCCTCCACGCCGAACCCGCCTACCACCCGCTGGAGGAGAAAGCCTTCGACGTGGCCTCCCTCAACAACGAGATCACCCTCAGCGATTCGGGCGAGTTCAGCATCGACTAGGCAGGCAGCGCCGCAGCGCCCCGCAGGCCGCGGCTGGAACCGAGCGATCCCGGGATCGGGGGGCGCGGTATTGCGTCCAACCGGCCCATGAACGCTTCGGGTGCTTCGAAATGGCGGGCCGGCACCTTTCTGGAAGGGCGGTTGATCCTGAGCCGGCGACGGTTTCCGAGCCAGCCAGACGGCTTATGCCCAAGGATCGAGAAGGCCACGGCGGGCTCAGTGAAAAACTCTTTATGTTGTTATATGGAATGTTATAGAATTACGAAATATTTCGTTGAAACCTACGTAATCCATCGTACATATAGGTGCGTACCCACACCCGAGGCCCCCATGAGCCACCCGCACCCCATCCCCAAGCCGACCGAGGGCGAGCTGAGCATCCTCGCCGTCCTCTGGGACCGGGGGCCCTCGACGGTGCGCCAGGTCTTCGAGGTGCTGTCGGCGGGCCGGGACCTGGGCTACACGACGGTGCTGAAGATGCTGCAGATCATGCAGGACAAGGGGCTGGTGGTGCGGGACGAGACGGAGCGCACCCATGTCTACCGGGCGCGGGAGGCGGCGGCGCTGACCCAGGCCACCCTGGTGGACGACCTGATGGAGCGGGCCTTCGGGGGCTCGGCCATGAAGCTGGTGATGCACGCGCTGGCCTCCAAGAAGGCGACGAAGGAAGAGCTGGCGGAGATCCGGAAGCTGCTGGAGGTGAAGCATGGGCACGCCTGAAATCCTGGCCTGGTCGCTGATCCATTTCCTGTGGCAGGGCTGCCTGCTGGGCGGGCTCGCCTGGCTGGCCCTGCGCTTCATGAAGGGCGCCGCGCCGGAGGCCCGCTACGCCGTGGCCTGCCTGGGCCTGGCCGCCATGCTGGCGGCGCCGGCGGGGACGGCCCTGGTGTTGCGCCGCGCCGCGGCGGCGCCGGCGGTTGTTCCAGCGCGGGCCTTCGACACCTCCAGGGACGTGCAGGTGGACCTGGACGCCGCCGCGCCCGCGCCGCCCTCCCTGAAGGCCCGCCTCCAGCCCGCCCTGCCGTGGATCCTCGGCGCGTGGGGCCTCGGCGTCGCCCTCCTCTCCCTGCGCCTCCTCGGCGGCTGGGTCTGGATGCAACGCCTGCGCTACGGCCGGGCCATCCGCGCCGCGGAGGAGTGGCAGGTCCTGGTGCGCGTGCTGTCCCGGCGCATCGGCCTGGCCCGGGACGTGCTGCTGCTGGTCTGCGACCGCATCGAATCCCCCGTGGCCCTCGGGTGGATCCGGCCGGTGATCCTCATCCCGCCGGCGGTGCTGGCGGGCCTGGAGCCCCTGGCCCTGGAGGCCATCCTCCTGCACGAGCTGGCCCACGTGCGCCGCCAGGACTACCTGGTGAACCTGCTGCAATCCTTCGCCGAAACCCTGCTCTTCTACCACCCCGCCGTGTGGTGGCTCAGCGCCGCGATCCGCCAGGAGCGCGAGAACGCCTGCGACGACACGGCCATCCGCCTCACCGGCGACGCCGTCGCCTACGCCCGCACCCTATCCCTTCTGGAGGAGTTCCGCATGGACACCCACGCCCGCCTCAGCGCCACCCAGGCCCCCGCCGCCGCCGGCGGCTCCCTCATCCAGCGCGTGCGCCGCATCCTTGCGCCCGCTCCGGCGGCCGCGCCCCTGGCCCCCCGCGCCGCCGCCCTCGGCCTCCTGGCCGCCGGCCTCCTGGGCGCGGCGACGGTGGCCCCCGCTCCCAAGCCCGCCCCTCGGGACGCCGCGCCGAACGCGGACGAGCCACCCGCGGAGAAGAAGACCGTGAAGAAGGTCGTCGTCCTTTCCACGGACGGGAAGGAGGGCGCCAAGGAGGGCGGCGGCGTGAAGCTGCGCCTCAAGCTCCAGGGCGACGCCAAGCTGGAGGACATCCGGAAGGACTTCAGCCGCATGGGTCCGGGCTCCAGCGTGCGGATCACGGAGAAGGGCCGGACCTTCAGCGCCGAGCGGTCCAAGGAGGGCGCCTACACCGAGACCTACACGGTGGACGGAAAGAACGAGCCCATCACCGGCGACGCCCGCGCCTGGGCCCAGTCGAAGCTGCCGGAGAAGCTGGGCGCCCACACGGGCCACGGCGTGAAGGTGTTCGCCGACGGGGAAGGCGGCCAGGGCGAGAAGCGCGTGATCATCCTGCAGGGGGGCGGGAAGCACGGCGACGGCCCCCACGTGCTGAAATTCAAGCATGGCGGCGAGGGTGCCGAAGGCGACAAGGACTTCGACTTCGACTTCGACTTCGAGCCCGGGGACTTCCAGTGGACCCCCGAGATGAAGGAGAAGATGGCGAAGCTGCACAAGGAGCTCGGCGGCAAGCTGCGCATCGAGATGAAGGAGCTCCACAAGCTCCCCGGGATGCAGATCGAGCTGGAGAAGCTGCACAAGGAGCTGGGCGACGGGAAGATGAAGACCTTCGTCTTCCGCGGCGGCGACGGCGACTTCACCTGGGACGAAGGCCACGGCCGGGAGGCAGGCCAGAAGGCCCGCATGAAGGCCCTCAAGAGCCTCGCCGGCAGCCTCGCCAAGGACGCCGAGGACCCCGAGACCAAGGCCGCCCTCGGGCGCATCCAGGCGGAGATCGAGGCCCTGGAAGCCAAGGCGAAGAAGTAGGACCGGCCGCGGGAATGTCGAGGGCCCCGCAAGGGGCCTTCGCCGTTCCCGCGCCAGGCCGCGGTTCGTCCGGATTTTCCGGCCTCCCGTGGGAATCGGCGAGGCCGGGGCCCGCGGGGAAGGATCATCATGGGTCCTTCCCCGAGGCCCCATGTCCCCCGACCCCAGGTTCCAGGCCCGCGACCTGAAGAAGCGCTTCGGCGCCATCCAGGCCGTGGACGGCATCTCCTTCGACCTCGCCGCCGGCGAGACCGTGGGCCTGCTGGGCCCCAACGGCGCCGGCAAGACCACCACCGTGTCCATGGTCGCCGGCCTGCTCGCGCCGGACTCGGGGGAAGTCCGCCTGGAGGGCCGGACCATCGCCTCCGACGCGGACCCCGTGAAGCGCGCCATCGGCTTCGTGCCCCAGGACCTGGCCCTCTTCGAGAAGCTGGGGGCGCGGGAGAACCTCGCCCTCTTCGGCGCCCTCTACGGGCTGAAGGGCGCGGACCTGGACCGGGCCGTGGACGCGGCCCTGGGCCTGGTGGGGCTGTCGGACCGGCAGAAGGACGCCGTCGAGGCCTACAGCGGCGGCATGAAGCGCCGCCTCAACCTGGCCGCCGCCCTGCTGCACGAGCCCCGGCTCCTGATCCTGGACGAGCCCACGGTGGGCGTGGATCCCCAGAGCCGCAACGCCATCTTCGAGAACCTCGAGGCCCTCAAGAGGCGGGGCCTCACCCTGATCTACACCACCCACTACATGGAGGAGGCGGAGCGCCTCTGCGACCGCCTCGTCATCGTGGACCACGGCCGCGTCCTGAAGGACGGGACCCTCGCCTCCCTCTACGCCGGACTACCGGCGGCCAACCTGCTGGAGGTGGAGGTCGAAGGGGACCCGGAGGCCCTCGCCGCCGGCCTGCGGGGCCTGGAGGAGGTGGCCGCCGTGGAGGTCCGGGGCGGGAAGCTCGCGGTGGGCGTGAGGGACCTGGCCGCCGGCTCCGCGGCGGTCCTCGCCCGGCTCGCGGCGGCCCGGGTGCCGGTGCTGCACCTGGCCAGCGAGCGCGCGACCCTCGAGACCGTCTTCCTCAACCTCACCGGCCGCTCCCTGAGGGACGCATGAACAAGACCGCCTTCCTCGCCCTCGTCCGCAAGGACCTGAAGCTCTTCTTCAGCGACAAGCGCGCCGTCCTCATGAGCTTCGCGGCGCCCATCCTCATCGCCTCCTTCTTCGGCTTCCTCTTCAGCGGCAGCGCCAAGGGGGACGCCGCCAGGGTTCCGGTCGCGATGGTGGACCTGGACGGCAGCGCCATCTCGAAGCAGCTCCTCGCCGCCCTCCAGGGGGACAAGACCCTGGAGCTGAAGCCCGAGAGCCTGGACGCGGCCCGGGAGCGGGTGCGCAAGGGCAAGGCCACCGTGGCCGTGGTGGTGCCCAAAGGCTTCGGCGCCGACGCGGCCCGGGCCTTCTTCCGGGGTGGCCTCAGGCCCGAGCTCGGGGTCCTCTACGATCCCTCCCACACCGCCGAGCTGGGCATGGTGAAGGGCCTCCTCACCCAGCACGCCATGGCGGCGGTGAGCGCCGAGGCCTTCAGCGGCGAGACGGGCCGCGCGGTGCGGCAGGACTCCCTCAAGGAATTGGAGCAGGCGAAGGGCATGGCGACCGGGGAGCGGGACGCGCTGAAGGATCTGCTGGGCAGCCTGGACCGGCTCCAGGCGCAGCAGGGCGGGACGAAGCCTGGCGCGGGGGGCGGAGGCCTGGCCATCCCCTTCGCCCTGCTGGAAAGCGCCGTCACCAGCGGCGACAAGGTGGAATACAACGGCTTCGCCCACAGCTTCGCCGGCATGGGGGTGCAGTTCATCCTCTTCATGGGGATCGAAGCGGGCATCTCCATCCTGCTGCTGCGCCAGACGGGCCTCTGGAAGCGCCTGCGGGCCGCGCCCCTTTCCAAGGCGACGCTCCTGGGCTCCCGGGCCGCCAGCGCCGCGGCGGTGGCCATGATCATCCTGGCGGTGATCTTCGCCTTCGCGCGCCTCGCCTTCAAGGTGCAGGTGCTGGGCAGCATCGCGGGCTTCGTCGGCGTCTGCCTCGCCTTCTCCCTCATGACCGCCGCCTACGGCCTCCTCATCGCCGCCCTGGGCCGCACGCCGGAAGCCGCCCGGGGGCTCTCCATCTTCGTCACCCTGCTGATGGTGATGCTGGGGGGCGCCTGGATCCCCGCCTTCGTCTTCCCCGCCTGGCTCCAGAAGGCCACGCTCCTGGTGCCCACCCGCTGGGCCGTGGACGGCCTCGACGCCATGACCTGGCGCGGCCTCGGGTTCCTGGAGGCGCTGCCCGCCATCCTCGTGCTGCTGGGATTTGCCGCGGCCTTCGGAGCGGTGGCGGTGTGGAAGTTCCGCTGGCAGGAAGGCTGAGCCACCGCTTGCTCAGGCCTCGAGGGTCGGGTGTTCCGCCCCGTGGGTCAGGGCGTAGCGGACCACCTCCAGCGCCTCGGGACTGAACTCCCCGTCGCCGTGCATGGCGAGAACGTGGCCGCTGCGGTCGGTGACCAGCACCTTGGCGTGGGGATCGTGGCGCCAGCCCATGGCCTCCCTCAGGGCGCCGGCGCCGTGATGGACCTGCACGATGGTGTCCCAGGCCTCCTCCGGCACGTGGGCCTTCATGGCCTCCGCCACGCCGACCAGGGCGCGGGCCGGCACATCCTCCACCGTGGAGGGCAGGCTCAGCCAGGGCAGGCCAAAGCGGTCCAGGGCCCGCTTCCAGCGCTGCACGTCGTGGCGGGATTCGTGGGCGAAGCCGAGGATCAGGGCCACCGGGCGTTCCGGCAGGTCCTGGGGGAAGAGGCAGGCGCGGCCCGCCAGGGAGGTGCCGCGAAGGAGGGGGAGGGTCATGGCGTTCCTTGGAAGACCCGGGGCGGTGCCCAGTGTAGGTCCGGACTCCGGGTCGGGCCCTGTCGGCGGCCCCGGGCGGGGAGGCTGTGATGCCGGACACGGGTGGGCGTGCGCGGCCCCTACATGTTCCGCCGGTACTGTCCGCCCACTTCGTACAGGGCCGTGCTGATCTGCCCCAGGCTGCAGGACTTCACGGTCTCCAGCAGGGCCTCGAAGAGGTTGCCGCCTTCTCGGGCGGCGGCCTTGAGCTTTTCGAGGGCCGCCGGGGCGCAGTCGGCGTTGCGGGCCTGGAAGGCGTGGAGGTTGGCGATCTGCTGGGCCTTCTCCTCGTCGGTGGAGCGG
>JBGASS010000072.1:0-10112 GCA_044229555.1 Holophagaceae bacterium | reverse complement strand
ATGCGCGCCCGGGGCGTCGGGTCCGGCGCGTCCCGGCGGACTACCAGGTAGGCGAAGGCCAGGTGCCGCCGCTCGAGGCCCGCCGCGCGGTCCAGGGCGCTGAACCAGGGGGGCGGCGCCCAGGGCAGCTCCGCCACGCACCACTGCTTCGGCAGGGCGAGCATGGGGCAGGGGCCCGGGCAGGGGCAGGGCGCCGGGATGGACCAGGGGGCGGCGAGGAAGAGTTCGCGGAGCTCCATCAGCCGGCGCGTCGGGCCCATCAGGGCCGGCTCCAGGATCACGATCGCGCCCTCCGGCGCGAGGCGCTCCTTCAGCCGCGCCAGCAGGCGCTCCTGCTCCTTCGGTTCCAGCTCGTTGAGGGTGTGGCCGAGGAGGACCAGGCCGGGCCGGCCCTCCGGCAGCTCCGGCAGGCGGAGCCGTTCCACGCGGGCCTCGACGCCGGCCTGCTGGAGGGCGCGGTGGGCGAAAGCCAGGGCCTCGCTCCGCAGGTCCGTCAGCACGAAGCGGGCGCCGGGCGCCAGGAGGGAGGCCGCGAGGCTCAGGGGACCGGGGCCCGCCCCCAGGTCCCAGACCTCGGTGGCCGCCGTGAAGATGCCGGGGGTCTCCGCCGCGATGGCGGCCAGGCTGGCGGCCTGGGCCCAGCCGTGGTGGGCCAGGTAGGGGGCCAGGTTCTCCGCGCCGAAATAGTCGCCCTTCGGCGCGCCCTCCAGGCGGTTGAAGCGGTCCGACAGGCCCCGCAGGGCCGGCGCCCAGGCCGCGGGCCAGGCCTGCCCCGCCAGTTCCGGAAGGATGCGCTCCCAGCGCCCCCGCAGCGCCTGGATCAGCGCGGGATCGGGCGCGAGGCGGGTGCCCACCATGGGTTCCGCGGGAGTCGGGTCAGCTGGCCGGGGTCATCACCACGTTGGTGGGGACCTGCATGGGGCGGGCCTTGGAACCGAAGACCGCCTTGTTGAAGGTGACGAAGCTGATGGCCAGGAACAGGAGGAGGGCCAGCATGGCGGCGCCGCGCTTGCCGGCGGCCAGGGCGCGGGGCGCCATCTCGGAAGCCGCGAGGAGGAGCAGCACCAGCACCAGCTTGATGTGCAGGTAGTAGTGGTCGAAGGGATGGGAGCTGTTGGGGGCCGGATCCAGGCCCTTCAGTTTCAGGACCAGCAGGCCGACGCCCAGGAGCAGGGCCAGGCGCGCCCCCCAGCCGATGGTGCGCTTCCAGATGGTGGCCGCCAGGCCCCGCAGGTCCGGGCGCTCGTCCTCGAAGCCCGACAGGAGCAGGGCCACCACGCCCCCGCCGCCGATCATGGCGATGGCGACGAAGTGCAGCCACTTGAGAAGGGTGTAGGTCTCGAACTTGCCCATGGAAGCCTCGCGGTGTGCCTCGAAGGTAGCGGGAAAGACAGGGGTTTGGATAGGCGCGGGGCGCCGCCGGTCCGCGGGAGGCGCGGCCCTCAGCGGTCAGGGCCCGGGGGCGGCGGGGTCACCTGGCCGGCCTCGGGCAGGCCGGGGCCCAGGGTCCTGGACAGATCCTCCTGGAGCTTGAGGAACCGCCACTCGCAGAGCCGCTTGAAGCGGTTCAGGACGTTGGCGGTGACCCGGTCGTGGATGATGGTCCACAGGGCCCGGACCGGGGCCAGCAGGGCCGGCCAGCGGTTCCGGCCGAAGAAGTCGAAGCTGACCACCATGAAGAGCTGGGTGGCTTCCCGCTCCAGCTGCTCCGGGATGGACGAGCGCGCGTACATGGCGAAGACCCCGATGGGATAGCCGCCCCGGCACCGGAAGAGGAGGTAGCGGGCGTTGTCGACCTCCGCCGGGCCCGGATCCCGCTGGATGCGCAGGGCGTTGAGGTGGAAGAGCGGCCACGAGGTCAGTCCGAACAGGCCGCGCCGGCCCCCTTGGGCGGGCCGCTGCCGGCCGAGGGCGAAGATGCGGATGTGTTCCACGCGGCCCTCCACCCGTTCCACCCTGGCCAGGTGGTTCGGCCAGCAGGTGGAGTCGCCGTTCCAGTCCAGCAGGAGCTCGAAGACGTAGCGGATCGGGGCGTCGATGCCGATGCGGTGGATGTTCAGGACGGCGTAGTCCCGGACCGGCGTGCCCAGCCGCTGCAGGATGCGCTGGCTGTAGGCCTGGTGGCTCGGCCCCCGGACTGAAGCGGATCCGGGTGGGAAGGGCGGGCCGGCGCCAGAAGAAGGGCGCGGAGGTCGGACCACACCGCGGCTCGGCGCCGGCGGCTCCATCGGCGAAGGGGGCGGACGGCAAGGGGGCTCCGGGTCCGGGCGGTGTGGAGAGAGACATCGGCGGGGCCGGTGGCGGGGAAGGGGGCGGGCGGAATCCGGAGCCGCCAGCCGCGCTACCCTGGCCCCTGAGGCGCCCATGTCCCAGCCCACGTTCCAGCTCCGCATCGCCGTGGTGGGGGCGGGCCACCTGGGACAGCACCACGCGCGCATCGCCGCGGCCAGCCCCCACGCGGCCTTGCGGTGTGCGGAGCCGTCGGAGGCGCGGGGGCGGGAGATCGCCGCCAAGCATGGCGCCGAATGGGCGCCGGACCTGGCCTCGGTCCCGGGTCGAATTGATGCCGTCCAGATCGCCGCCCCCACGGGCCTGCACCTCGCGCTGGGCCTGGAGGCCCTGGCGGCCGGGAAGCACATCCTCATGGAAAAGCCCCTGGCGGCGGGCCTGGAGGAGGGCGAGGCCCTGCTGCGAGCCCTGGCATCGGCCCGCGCCGCCCATCCCGCCCTGGTCGCCGCCGTGGGCCACCTGGAGCGCTTCAACCCGGCGGTGGTGGCCCTGCGGGCGGCGAAGTTCAGGCCCCGCTTCGTGGAGGCCGTCCGGGTCTCGCCCTTCCCCATGCGCTCCACGGAAGTGGACGTGGTGATGGACGTGATGATCCACGACCTGGACCTGTTGCTGGCCCTCATGGGCCGGCCCGTCATCGACGTGGAGGCCTTCGGCGTGCCGGTGCTGACGCCCCACCCGGACCTCGTCAACGCCCGCCTGAAATTCGAGGGCGGCGCCTTCGCCACCGTCACTGCCAGCCGCGTGGCCCAGAAGAAGGAGCGCACCCTGCGGGCCTTCGGCGACAAGGCCTACGCCAAGCTGGACTTTGCGGCCCAGAAGCTGGAGCTGCTGCGCCTCGTGCTGGGGCCCGGCGGACCCGAGGTGGCGCCGGAGGTGGTCGACATCGAGGAGGGGGAACCCCTGAAGCTGGAGATCGAGGCCTTCCACGCCGCCTGCCTGGGGCTCGGCGACGAGGTGGTCACCTGGTCGGAGGGCCTGGAGGCCATGCGGGTCGCGGACCTGGTGCAGAAGGCCGTGGCCCGCAGCCTGGACGCCATCGGAAGCGGCGCATGAGCGGACCCCTGGAATACCGCAGCTCGGACCTGCCGGAGGCCGCGGCCATCGCGGACCTCTACGCGGCGGCCAAGCTGCGCCGGCCGAACCACGACGTGGACCGCATCGCGCGCATGGTGCGGGGCTCCAACGTCACCCTCGCCTGCTTCGAGCGCCTGGATGACGGCGGCGAGCGCCTCGCGGGCTTCCTCCGGGGCTGGACCGACTACGCCCACGACGGCTACGTGTGCGACCTGGCGGTCCATCCCGACCTGCAGCACCGGGGCATCGGGAAGGCCCTGCTGCAGCGCGCCATGTCCATCGGCGCGCCGGAGGTGCAGTGGGTGCTCCTCACCTCCGCCATCGCCCGGGACTACTACGCCCACCTCGGCTGGGAGAAGGCCGACAGCGCCTGGGCCTGGCCCCGGGAAGCCTACGAAGGGGCCGTGGAACGCCCGTGACCTTCCACGACCTCGCCTCCCTGGCCAAGCCGCTGGTGACCGCCACCCTCGCCCACGCCTTCCTGGACCTGGACGCGGACCGGCGCTGGGTCCTGGGCTTCCATGACCGCCCGGAGCCGCTCACGGTCCGCATGCTGCTGTCCCACAGCTCGGGCCTGCCGGCCTGGCGGCCCTTCACCGGCGAGGCGGTGGCGGCGCAGCTGCGGCGGAGCCTCGACGAGGGCGCCCATCCCCTCCTGGCCCGCAGTCCCGTGGGCGAGGCCCGCTACTCGGACCTGAACTACCGGCTCCTGGGCGAGCTGCTGGAGGCGGAGCTGGGGCTGCCGTGGAAGCGGCTCGGCGCCGCCCTGGGGCTCCATCCGGCACCCCTGGGCGGAGCCCCCTGTGCCGGTCCCGCCGGGTCCGGACCGGGAAGCCTGGGCCCTCGCCACCGCTGCGCCCTTTCCCGAGGCCTCTCCGGAGTGCCCCACGACGCCAACGCCCGGGCCGGGATGATCGGCCACGCCGGCTTTGGCGCCACGGCGGCCCAGCTGCGGGCCTGTCTTGAGGGTTGGGTGGGCGCGGACTGGCCGGGACGGATGGCGGCGCCTGTGGCCCGCACCCTGGACGGCACGGTGTGGGGCCTGGGGCTGCAGCAGGTGATGACGGGGCCGGGCCGCTTCGCCGCGCTCCTGGACCGCCTGCCCCTGGGCGCCCTGCCGCGCCCCGTAGTGATCGAATGGACTTCGGAGGCCCTGTCGCCGCCGGCGCCGCCCCTGGAAGGCCCGCCGGGCCCGCCGTCGGGCTGGTGGCTGCACACGGGCTTCACCGGACCCGTGCTCTTCTTCCGCCCCGCGGACGGCGCCTGCCTGGCGCTGCTGGTCCATCGCCGCGGACCGGCGGGGGAGCTGCTGGACCTGGAAGCCCTGCGGGGGCGGCGCACGGAAGCCCTGGCCGCCTTCCTGGCTAAACTGGGTTGATGTTCCGCCCCACGGCCCTCCTGTTCTGCCTCGCGGCCCTCGCCCTGCCGGCGGCCTCTCGGAAGCAGGGGGCCATCCCTCCCATGCGCGTCGGCCTCGACACCCAGGGCACCGAGTGGCTGGTGGGCCTGGAGGGGGGCGGCGAGGTGCGCAGCCGCGGCGGGCGCGCCCTGATGAAGCTGAAGGACGGCGAGAAGCTGCGCATCTGGTGGGACAGCCGCGGCGAGGCGGATCCCACGGACGAGTTCCGCGTCCAGGTGGGTCGCCCCAGTTCCCAGAAGGACGCCGACGCGCTGATGGCGAAGCTGAAGGCCGCCGGCGAGGCGCCGGAGCGGAAGTTCGTGGCGGACGGCGGGACCTGGCGCGTGCTCACGGGCCACTTCGACAACGTGGAGGCCGCGGAGCCCATCCTGCAGAAGCTCCAGGCGGCGGGCTTCGAGGAGCTGTGGGTGGCCTCCGAATCCCGTCCCGGCAAGGCCCGCAAGGGCCGGGCGCTCTACGCCATCACGGACCGCTACGAGCGCCGTCCGCTGCCCGCCGAGGGCGTGGCCCTGGTGGCGAAGGGCGAAGCCATCCTCCTCGCCGGCAAGGGCCGCTACCGGGGCCGCCTGGAGATCTTCCCCAACAGCCTGGGGCCGCCTCACGGTGGTGAACGAGTTGGACATGGAGAGCTACGTCCGCGGCGTGGTGCCACGGAAATGGGCGCCAACGAGTTCCCGGCCCTGGAGGCCCTGAAGGCCCAGGCGGTGGCGGCGCGCACCTATGCCATCGCCAACAAGGGCAAGCGCAACGGCGAGGGCTTCGACCTGGTGGACACGCCCCTGGACCAGGTCTATGGCGGCGCCGGCGGGGAGCAGCCCCTCTGCGACCAGGCCACCCGGGAGACCGCCGGAATGGTGGCCACCTTCGAGGGCAAGCCCATCCAGGCCCTCTTCACGGCGAATTCCGGCGGCGCCACCGTGGACAATTCCTTCGTCTTCGGCGGCCCCCAGCCCTACCTGAAGGGCGTGTCCAACTACGCGGGCAGGCCGCTGACACTGCCCTTCAAGGGCCTGGTGGATCCGGGCCCCGAACAGGCCTGGCTGAACCCGGAGATCCTGCGCCTGGCGGGCTTCGGCATCCTCCAGCACTCCTGGCTGAACGCCGGGGCCTTGGGCAATCCCATGAAGGGCTCGGACCTCGTGGGGCCCCTCTCCCGCCTGGCCTCCCGCTTCTGGCTGACGCCGCCCCAGGCGCCCTTGGACCAGGGTCCGAAGCTCTACCTCTGGATGGCGCGGACCTTCGGCTTCGACCAGGTGGTGGAGGGGCTGGAGCAGCCCCAGGACGCGGCCTACTTCCTGGGCGACGCGCCGGTGGAAGCCAAGGACCGCCTGCTGGCGGCCTTTCTCACTCGCCGGGGCGTCGTCGCCGCCAGCGCCTGGAAGCAGAACGCGCCCACCCTGGCCCAGGGCCTCACGGTGCTGGCGCGCCTGTGGGCGGAGGTGGAGCCCCCGGAGGTGCTGGAGGGTACGCTGCTGAAGGACGGCACCGTGCGCCGCAAGAACGCCGGGCCGGAGCCTCTCCTCTTGGCCCCCCAGATCCTGCTCGCCGAAGAGGCCCCCGGCGGCAACCTGCGCCTGCTGGGGGAGGCGGCCATCCAGGTGGGCGACCGGGTGCGCTGGATGCCGAGGAGCGAGGAGGGCACCAGCAAGGTGCTCATCCGTCGCCTGGACCCCGACGGCGCGTCCCTGGACCGCTACAACCCCACGGCCCACTGGAAGGAGATCCTGAAGGATTCGGAGCTGGTGGCGCGACTGCAGAAGCGCGTCAGCCTCCAGGGCGTGCGGGAGCTGCGCCTGCAGCACAACGCCGTGGGCCGCGTGCTGGACCTGCAGGTCATCGACAGCGGCGGCCGCGCCCACACCTTCACCGGCATGCGCATCCGCCAGGCCCTGGGCCTGAAGGACAACCCCTTCCGCGTGATGAGCGTGGGCACCGGCGTGAAGAAGACCTGGATCATCTACGGCCGCGGCTGGGGCCACGGCGTCGGCATGGACCAGACCGGCGCCTACGGCCTCGCGCTGGAAGGGTGGAGCTTCGACGCCATCCTGAAGCGGTACTACAAGGGCATCGAGGTCACGAAGGCGTACTGAGGGCGCCATGCCCGTCTTCCACCTCGACCCTCGCGTCGCCTTTCCGGATCCGGACCTCGCCGAGGAGGACGGCCTGCTGGCCGTGGGCGGGGACCTCTCTCCCGCCCGCCTGCTGCTGGCCTATTCCATGGGCATCTTCCCCTGGTTCAACGAGGGCGACCCCATCCTCTGGTGGAGCCCCGACCCGCGCTGCGTGGTGCTGCGGGGCGAGGAGCACATCCCGAAATCGACCCTGAAGAAGCTCCGCCGCGGCGATTTCGAGATCCGCTGCGACACCGAATTCGAGAAGGTCATGCGCGCCTGCGCGGAAGCGCCCAGGAAAGGCCAGGACGGCACCTGGATCTCCGAAGCCATGGTGGAGGCCTACGTCGCCCTGCACAAAGCCGGCTACGCCCACAGCATCGAGGCCTGGCAGAAGGGCGAGCTCGTCGGCGGGCTCTACGGCGTCAGCCTCGGCGCGGCCTTCTTCGGAGAGAGCATGTTCACCCGCGTGCCCGACGCGTCGAAGGCCGCCTTCGCCGCGCTGTGCGAGAAGGCGTGGGGCTGGGGGTTCCACTTCATCGACGCGCAGGTGCCGACGGGGCATCTGGAGCGGCTGGGGGCGCGGATGATCCGGCGGGACGAGTTTAGGCGGAGGCTGCAGGACTCCCAGGGTGAGGGCGCCTGGCCGGTCCCTCCCGCAGGCAGGGCCGGAGGGGGCTGAGGCGCCCAGCGGCGGACCCCGGGGCTGGATAGGCTGTGGGGCAGGTCAGCGCCGGGCGCGGCGTCGGGAACCAGGCTGCCTTGGGTAGGAGCGGGGCCCCAGGCACACGTGGGAATCGGTGCCGAGGTTCGCGCAGAGGTCGCGAGCGGCCCGCTCCCGCTCTGCCCGGTCCTCTGTGTTGAAGCGTAAGAAGATCGGCAGGAGGTTCCAGTCGAAGGCGGAGGCGGCCTTGCCGTGCAGGAAGTAGCCCAGGGCCGCGAAGTTGCAGGCCGTGGCACCGTCCCGGTCCAGGAGGCCCCGCAACAGAGCATGGACCACAGGGGGAGGATGGAACTGCTCCGTGTCGAGCAGGGTCTGCGACTGGCCAGCGAAGGCCTCAGCCTCCTCGATCGCTCGCACCAAGGAGGCCGTCCGCCGTGGTTCCGACACAAGCTCCGGTGCGTTGGCCTGGATGGCCAGCCGGGCTTCGGCGTTGCCGCTGCGCAGCGTGGCCGGTAGCACCTCCCGGGCGGAATCAGAATTGAAAGCCGTGAGGGCCTCGACGTCCCGCCGGTCCAGCGGGTTCCGCAGGAGGAGGAAGGCCTCGATGGCTCTCCGCTCCTCCGAGCTTGCCTGGCCGAGCAGCTCGAGGTCGTAGCCGAGGCCGTCGTGCCAGTTCTCATAGTCGAGCTACGCTGGCCTTGAACCGGGAGAGGAGGGAGGCCGGAGCCGGCCCCGGAGGGACGGGAGTCCCACGTCCGACGGGCCGTGCGCCGCGGTGCCGGGAAGCCCCGGGCTTCGGCGGCGGCCTCGGGGCCGGAGGCGGCAGGCCTGGGGCCTGGACGGCGGGTCCGAGTCGACGCGATTCCCCGCAAGCCCCTCGCGGATCGCGTCAATGTCCGGCTTGAGTTCCGACGGATGAGGGGTCCAGCACGAAGAAGTAGCGGGCGGCATCCATGAATTCGCCGGAGTAGTCACTGCTGTCCTGGTCGAGGAAGTAGAGCTCCAGGGTCTTCCGGCGAGGCCGTGACCCGACCGGCCGCATCAGTCGCGGGTAGGCCCCACATGGCGCCGCAAGGAACCCGTGGGTGAGTTCCGCGATGGCGTTGCCGGCCGCCAACTCCGACGCCACCAGGTCACGCAGGACGACAGGGAAACGGGTGAGTTCCTTTTCCTGCTCCGGGGTGAGGCTCATGGACGTCCCGGCAGGGGTCGGCCCGGTACGGGACCAGGTCACGCCTTTGCTACGACGGCCGAAGGGGCGAGGGCCTCGAGGAAGACGCGTGGGCCAACCTCGATCCCGCCCTCCGCCCTGCCACGCGCCGAAATGGCGCGGGGGCGTGGTTCTCCGCAAGGGTTGCCGGCCTTCGAGCCCAAGGGCACCCGTCAGGAGCGAATGGAAGAAATGGATAGGTGGGCCAAGTCATGGGAGGGACTGGCAAAATCCAAGAAGTCGGCGGGGAGGAAAGCAAGGCATTCCCAGGGCCCGCGCGCTCTCGTAGAGAGCGGTCTCGGAGCTCCGGGTTCCTCCCCGCGTGACGAGGAGACCTTGATCCTTAATGAGCCTCCGGAGCCAAGGAGCCTGATTCAATATTCGACTATTTATTGGGCGTTAACTGGATAACCTAAGGCCTGAGGCCGGACCTTCGATGCTACGCGACAACTCAAGAAAAACACGATGGAGAGGCAGGGATCCCCATTGGACCCCCCTCGTCTCGGGGCAGAGTCAGGAAGAAATCTTTCATCTGCTTCATTTAGTGAGTACAACATTGTGGGGCCAACGCGAGCACTTGAAAGGGACATTCAGCACAGGACTCCCGGGGGCAGCCTTGTTTTTAGGCTATCTTTCCAGGCTTCCCGGCTTTGAAGACCAGAAGGCCAGAGCCTTGGAACTCTTGACCAGATCTGTCCATGAAATCAGCAATAATCCTCTGCCTTCCTTCTATAATGGATTTATCGGAGTAGCATGGAGTCTGGAGCACTTGAATACTCATGCGTTGTATTTGAATGACGAGGACCTGAATGCTGACGTCGACGACTATCTATTGGAGTTGATCGAAGAAAATACTGGGGAGACTTGGGATCTCATCGATGGATGTATCGGATGGGGAATCTATGCAATCGAACGGCTACCCAGATGGAAATCGATTGACCTGCTGGAAAAGAACCTATCCCTTCTGTCCAGGCAGGGTGTCACTGCCGGCCTTGGCCGATTCTGGTTCGAGGGCAAGGACCTGTTATTGCCAAAAGACCTGCAATCAGCCTTGCCAATGGACCATGTGAACCTGGGGGTGGCTCACGGACTCGTGGGAATCCTCCGGTACCTGGCGGCGATGGTGGAGATCGAGAGCCTTTCGGAGGCGTCGCGGACCCAGTTTTATCAGACCTTCCATTGGTTGAAGGATCATCTTCAGGAGCCGATCCATGGGGCTTTTCTTTGTTCTAGGATAGGTCTCGATCGTGAACATCCAACCACTGAAAAAACACGTTTGGCATGGTGCCATGGTGATCTGGGCGCCTCCTTCGCGCTATTGACTGCTTCAGCCATCCTGGATGA
>JBGASS010000071.1:0-9016 GCA_044229555.1 Holophagaceae bacterium | reverse complement strand
CCCCCGCCGCCCCCCAGGCCCAGGCAGCTGATGGCCACCGGGTAGGGATAGTCGAAGGTGTAGCGGCCGTAGACCCTCAACGTGTGGGCCACCGCGGCGGTGCTGTAGCGGTTCCAGAGGGGCATGTCCTCCTTCGTGTAGCCGCTCATGGCCAGCACGCTGCGGCCGATCACGTACACGCCCTGGGCGTCCCAGATCTGCCGCCGGCAGGTGTTCCAGGCGAAGTCGCGCACGTTGGCGGCCTTGAACTTCCAGGTGGAAGTGCCGCTGCGGGTGGGCCGGGATTCGGGCCGGCCCGCTTCGTCGGGGGCCACGATGAAGAGGGGCTTGTCGGACTGCCGGGCCTTGGCGAGGCGCTCCCGCTGGGCGGCGGTGAGGACCTCCTGGGGATTCTGCAGCTCGCCGGTGGCCAGGATGGTGAAGTCCCAGGGCACGGCGATCTCCACGTCCCAGTCGCCGAACTCCAGGGTGAACTCGCCCTGGCCGAGGAACTGCTGGTGCTGCCAGCCCATGTCGTCGGTGTAGGCCACCAGGCGCGGCTGCCACTGGGCGATGTTGTAGAGGCGGGCGCCGTCCTCGAGCTGCTCCACGCCGCCGCGGCCCCCGGCGTTCTTGTAGTTGTTCACCACGTAGTCCCAGGCCACGGTGAACTTCAGCACTCCGCCGGGCTTCAGGGGCGCCGGCAGGTCCACCCGCATCATCGTGTCCACCACCGTGAACTTCAGGTCCCTCCCCGCGGCGTCCTTGACGGCGTGGATGGTGTGGCCGTCCCGGTTGTCCCTGGAGTCCAGGCCGCGCAGGAAGAAGGTGGGCACGCCGGGCTTGTCGTCCCCCGCCAGGGCGGCCAGGTTCGGGGCCGAGCGGCTGTTGGCGCCGGTGGACGTGGCCTTGCGGAGGTTCTGGTCCAGCTGCAGCCAGAGGTAGCGCAGCTCGTCCGGGGAATTGTTGTGGTAGGTGATCTCCTCGGTGCCCCCCACCTTCTGCGTCGCGTCGTCGAGGGCCACGCGGATCTTGTAGTCCACCTGCTGCTGCCAGTAGCGGTGGCCCGGGGCCCCGCTGGCGGCGCGGTACACGTTGGGCGTCGGCAGGTTCTCCAGCTTGCGGAAGAAGCTTTCGTTGGTCCGGCTCTTGTTCTCGGGGAAGCCCGTCCCCTGGGGGGCCTGGGCGGCCAGGCCGGCGGCGAGCAGGGAGAGCAGCAGACGGCGCATGGGGCCTCCGGACAAGGGGAACATCGTAACACGATGGAAAAGGGGCCCAAGACGGGGGGGCGCAGCGGGAGCGGCGCGACCGGGCGGTCCCCCTCGTTCACGGCAGGGTCATGTTCCAATGGCAGGGATGCAGATCCAGGTCTCCGACGACATATCCCTCGACAGCCGCCGGGCCCTCTGGATGCCCAAGGCGGGCACCCTGGTGGTGGCGGATCTCTTCTTCGGCCTGGGGGCCGCCCGGCGGAAGAAGCCCGACCTGCTGCCGATGGCCCAGCAGAACGAGCTCTGGGAGCGGCTCCTGGGCCTGGTCACGGACCTCCAGCCCGCCCGCATCGCCATCCTCGGGGACATGAAGCCCAACCAGGGCACCGTGGAGGGGGAAGAGGCCGAGGAATTGCGGGCCATCATCCGCAAGCTGCAGGGCCACGGCAAGCGGGAGGTCATCCAGGTGGTGGGCCATCCGGAACGGGCCTGGGGCCCGGCCCTCGAAGGCACCGGACTGCAGCCCGTGGAAACCTGGCGGGTGGGAATCCACACCCTGATGCACCGGCGGCGGGTCTTCGTCTACCCGCGCCACGAGCCCCGGGAGGGCCACTGGATCAACGGCGGCCTCCACCCCCTCTTCACCGAGGCCCAGGCGGCCCCGGACCATGGCGGAGACTGGATCCGCCACCCCTCCTTCCTCTTCACCGGCTACGCCCTGGTGATGCCCCCCTTCGTGGGCTACGCCCAGGGCTGGGAGGTCATGCAGCCCGAGCGGCTGCCCAAGCAGGCCAGGGCCTGGAAGCTCCTGGGCTCGCACCTCGCGCCCCTGGATCTGCCGAACCTCCCGCCCCCGCCGGAGCATCTGCGTTCCATCGCCCGTCCCGGCCGCCCCAAGGGGCGGGGGCCCTCCCCCGCCGACGAGGCCTGATGCCTACTTCTTCTTCCGGTGGGACGCCGGGGCGGCGGGGATCGCGGCCCCACCCTTCGAGGATCCGCCGTCATCGAACTTGAGGTCCCAGCTGAGCCTGTCCCCGACCTTCAGGCCCAGGCGCTTGAAGGTGCCCGCCGCGAACTCCACGAAATGGCGGGCGGGCCGGCTGCCGCCGTAGCTGGGGCAGTCGTCGCCGCGCAGGGGGCTGCAAGGCGGGACGTTCTCCTGGATCTCCACCACGGTCCCGTCGGCGGAGATCCACAGGACGTCCAGGCTGATGAGGCAGTTCTTCATCCAGATGGGATGGCGGCCGTCCTCCTCGTAGACGAAGAACATGCACCGGTCCTTCGCCAGCTGGGCGCGGTACATCAGCCCCCGGGCGCGTTCGGATTCGGAACGGGCCACCTCCGCCAGGAAGCCCTTGCCCTTGAGGACGACGGTGCCCCCCGAGGTGGCAGCGGTCATCGCCAGGCCGGAAAGGGCCGACACGGCCACGGTCGCGATTCGCTGCATGGAGACCTCCCATGGGCCAGTGTAATTCGCTTTCCCTTGCTTGAGGCATCGCGTCATGGGGTATATTGGCCCCCTACCTCGCCGGTCCCTGGAATCCGGCCTCCCCTGGAGGGAGATTGACAGTGCGCCCGCTCTCGCCGCTTTCCGTCTGGGTTCTGCTCGGCCCGGCCCTGGCGGCCTCGGGCCCGCAGCAGGCCTCCGCCCCGCGGGCCGCGAAGGCCCTCCGGGCCACGCGGCTGGAGGGCAGCCTCCTCCTGGACGGGCGCCTCGAGGAACCCTCCTGGGCGAAGGCCGAGGCCGCCTCCGGCTTCACCGCGGAGTGGCCCCTGCGCGGGGAGGCCGCCAAGCAGGGGACCGACGTGAAGGTCCTCTACGACGACCACTTCGTCTACGTCGGCGCCCGCATGCACCACGACCCCGCGCTGGAGGGAGGCCACGCGAAGATCGTGCGGCGCCTCCACCGGCGGGACCAGGACAGCCAGAGCGACTGGTTCGGCGTGGCCATCGACTCCCTCCACGATGGCCGCACGGCCTTCCTCTTCGAGGTGAACGCCGCCGGCGTGCAGCGGGATCAGGTTGTCTTCCAGGACACCAATTTCGACAGCAGCTGGGACGGGGTGTGGGAAAGCGCCGTGCGGGTGGACTCCTTCGGCTGGACCGCGGAGCTGAAGATCCCGCTGGCCCTCCTCCGGCTGCACAATTCCACCAAGGAGGCGGGCGGCGGCAGCCAGACCTGGGGCATCAACTTCAACCGCAGCGATCAGGGGACGGTGCGGGAGTTCACCCGCTGGCACGTGGTGCCCCGGGGCGAGAACGCCTTCGTGAGCCGCTTTCCCGAACTCACGGGCATCGAGGGCGTGAAGCCCCAGCTCCGCCGCGAATGGATCCCCTACCTCAGCGCCGCGCGGAAGTTCGAGACCACCGAGCGCTTCGACGACCGGAAGTGGGACGCCAAGGCCGGCCTCGACGCCCGCCTGGGGATCAACTCCCACAGCCAGCTGGACCTCGCCGTGCGCCCGGACTTCGGCCAGGTCGAAGTGGACCAGGTGGTGCTGAACCTCAGCACCATCGAGACCTTCTTCCCGGAAAAGCGGCCCTTCTTCCTGGAAGGCTCGGAGATCTTCCGCACCGTGGGGCCGACCCTCTTCTACTCCCGGCGCATCGGCCGGGGCCTGGGCGCGCCGGAGGCGGGCGCAGTCGAAGCGGTGCTGCAGCATCCCCTCGCCGCAGAAATCGCCGCGGCGGCCAAGTACACGGTGAAGACCGAGGGCGGCCTCAACTTCGGCGCCCTGGGCGCGGGGGTGGAGAGCGAGAAGGCCCAGTTCCGGGGTCCCGACGGCCAGGCCTTCCGCCGGGAGATCTCCCCCTACACCAGCTACGGCGTGGTGCGCGCCCAGCAGCTCCTGGACACCCGCGGCAGCTACGTGGGCGGTTTCGCGTCCACGGTGCGGGAGGCGAGCCCTTCCGGCCGGGAGGCCTTCGTGGGCGCCGTTGACGGCGTCCTGAAGACCAAGGACCGCAGCGGCACCATGGATTTCGCCCTGGTGCGCTCCCAGGCGGGCGCGAAGGACGGGCAGCGGCCCGCCGGCTGGTTCGGACGCCTCTACGCCGACAAGCAGTGGGCCAGCGGCTGGTCCCTCAACGCCCTGGTGGTGAACGTGGGCCACGACTTCAGCATCAACGACCTGGGCTACCGGGCCCGGGCCGACGAGCAGTTCCTGAACGTCTGGGGCACGAAGCGCTGGGACCGCACCTGGGGCATCCTCCGCAACTGGGAGTGGGGCTTCGACGCAGGCGTGAACCGCGACCAGAGGGGCATCGTCTTCAACCGGTGGTTCAACCTCCGGGCCCGCACGGACTTCACGAACTTCTTCGCCCTCTGGACGGCCGTGGGCGCGAACCTGCCGGCGGACGACGACCGGGAGCTGCGCACCTACGGCGATCCGGTGAAGAAGTACCTGCACGTGGGCCGTATCCCCTATGCCGAGATCGGCTTCGATACGCCGGGGAACAAGCCCTGGTACTTCCGCGCCAACGTCAACCGCGCCTGGTTCGAGGGCGGACCCTCCACGGACACGCGCGTCTTCCAGATGGTGAAGCCTCTGCCGGCCCTGGAATTCCAATTCGACACCTCCTACACCCTGGACGAGGGCGAGCGCCGCTGGCTGGAGACCGCCGGCACGGCGCCTTCGCCGGTGCCCGGCCAGTCCGCAGGGACGCCCATCACGGGCCTGCGCCGTCTCAGCCAGCTGAACCAGATTCTCCGCGCCTCCTATGCCTTCAGCCCGAACCTGACGGTGCAGCTCTTCGCCCAGTGGCTCGGCGTGGCCTGGTCCTTCCGGGACCTGAAGGCCTACGTGGACGACCGCCGCCTCGCCCCGGCCACCACGGCGAACCCCACCGCCTTCAGCTTCCGCGCCTCCAACATCAACCTCATCACCCGATGGGAATTCCGCCCCGGCTCCGCCTTCTTCGTGGTCTACACCCACGGCGCCAGCACCGACGAGCTCACGAACTCCCGCGGCTCCCTCAGCCCCTACCTGGACCTCAAGCGCCTGCAGCACCTGAAGAGCGACGACGTGGTGCAGTTCAAGGTGAGCTGGCTGTTCCGGTAGGCCGGACCCCGCCTCAACCTGGGATCCGCCTCAACCCCTGATCCACTTCAACCCCTGATCCACTTCAACCCCCGATCCACTTCAACCCCCGATCCACTTCAACCCCCGATCCACCCCAGCAGGCGCTCCACGTCCGCCGGGGTGTGCCAGCCGTGGAAGGCGAGGCGCAGGTAGCCTTCCCGCACGGAGGTGAAGATCCCGGCCTTCATGCCCGCGCGCATGAGGGCCAGCAAGCCGCCCTCGTCGGCGCCGCGGTGGTGCAGGGCGAGGAGGGGGCCCATGCGCCCCTCCACGCGGAGGCGCTCCAGGCGCAGGGCCTCCGAGCGCCAGTCCGGCATCTCCGCCAGGCCCTCCAGGAACCGGCCCTGCAGGGCGTGCACGTGGGCGGTCAGGCCGTCGAGGCCGGCGTCCAGGATGGTCTCCATGGAGGTCGCGAGGGCCAGGGCCGCCAGCACCGCGGGCCCGCCGGGTTCCAAGGCCCGGCCATCCGCCAGCCATTCCCGGTGGAAGTCCGTGGAGGGCCGGGCGAAGTTGTCGCCGTCCACCACGCCGAGCCAGGTGCCCATGGGCTGCAGCACCGCCCGCAGGGCCGGGGAGGTCCAGAGGAAGCCCGCCCCCTGGGGGGCCAGCAGGCCCTTGTGGCTGCCGGTGGCGAAGGCGGAAGCCCAGCGCAGGTCCGGCAGCTGGACGCCCGCCCCCTGGATGCCGTCCACCACGAGGTGCACGCCCCGCTCCTGGCAGGCCTGGCCCAGGCGCGCGAGGTCCAGCTTGAGCCCGTCCTGGAAGCGCACCCAGGAGAGGGCGAGGATCCGCGTCTTCCGCGAGAGGGCCGCCAGGATCCGGGCCTCGCTGTCGGATTCGGCCCCGGGCGCCGCCGAGGCCAGGGTTTCCGCCCCGGAGCGGTGGCCGCTGAAGATGCGCACCTCCCGGAAGCTCACGCCCCGGCGGGCCAGCGCCTTCCAGGGCCAGACGTTGCTGGGGAACTCCCCCAGGGGCGCCAGCACCTCGTCCCCCTCCTCCCAGGGGAAGCCCATGGCGACGGCCTGCAGCCCCGCGCTGGTGCTGGAGGTCAGGCTGATGTCCTCCTCCTTCATGCCCACCAGCGCGGCGGCGCCGCGGCGGGCCCGGGCCGGGATGCCCAGGGCGTCGCCCTTCCAGTCCATCTCCCAGGGCCGCAGCTCCTTTTCCATGAGGGCCCGCACGGCGGCGGCGGTGGTCCGCGGCACCGGCCCTTCCGCGCAGTGCAGGCAATAGACCTTGTCCTGCAGGTCGAAGGCCTCCGCGGCGAAGGGGGGCGTGGCGGGATCCCAGGGATGGGCGAAGCGCGTGGCCTCGGGCCCGACGCCCATGGTGCGGGATCCGGCCTCCGGACTCATCTGGTCGTCCACGGCGCCCTCCGAATGATGTCGATCAGGGAATCACGGCCCTGATTCTGCCACCAGAGCGGATCAGCCGACTTCGGAATCCAGGAGGGCCCGCAGGCTGGCGGGGAAGCGGTCCTCCATGAGGGCGCGCACCGCCCGGGCGTATTCCTGGATCTCCCACTGGGCGTGGCTCTCGCTGCGCAGGCGGATGAAGTGGGCCACCGCCTGGAGGCTGGTGGTCCAGTAGACCTCGGAGTAGAGGCCCAGGGGCAGCACGCAGCGGGCCTGCTCCCGGCAGACACCCAGCTCCAGCATCGCCTTGTACTGGGCGACGGACGTGCGGCAGGCGTCCAGGTAGGCCTCCATCGCGGGTCCCCGGTTGCCCGCCTCGATCTCCCCCTCGCTGCCCTGCTTGTTCACCTTGGCCTGCTGCCGGAAGGAGGCCGGCACGAAGACCTCGTCGTCGGGGAACTCCACGTAGCGCCCCGAGATCTCGTTCCAGGAGCAGCCCACCTGGTGCTTCATCCACTGGCGGAAGACGAAGATGGGCGCCTTCACGTGGAACTGCAGGTAGGCGTGGCGGAAGGGCGACGTGTGCTCGTGCTTGGCCAGGTAGGTGATGAGCTTGGCGTCGCCCTCCTCGAAGCTCTCCTTGCGCTTGCCGAAGGACACCCTCGCCGCGTTCACCACCGACAGGTCGCTGCCCATGGCGTCCACCAGGCGGACGAAGCCCTTGTCGAGGACGGTGATCTCGTGGTCGGCCATGGGCACCCCCGCCTTTGAGCTTCGCCGGAGGCCTGCGAGAATGGAAAGGACCTTTGTGACCTGGAGCCTTCCATGAAGTTCTTCTTCGCCCTTCGGGCTCAGAGCTGAGTCGGCCAGCCTCCCACGGACTGGACGCACGCCTCCATCCCTTCGACCCCAGGAGTCCCGCATGAAGTTCTTCGTCGATACCGCCAGCATCCCCGACATCAAACGCATCCACGCCCTGGGCATCCTGGACGGCGTCACCACGAACCCGAGCCTCATCGCCAAGGAGACCGGCAAGCCCTTCGAGGCCATCATCGAGGAGATCTGCGGCATCGTGGACGGGCCCATCAGCGCGGAGGTGATCTCCCTGGACGCGCCCGGGATGATCGAGGAGGGCCGCCAGCTCGCCAAGATCCACCGCAACGTGGTGGTGAAGGTGCCGCTGACCGCCGAGGGGCTCAAGGCCTGCCACGCCTTCAAGCAGGAAGGCATCCGGACCAACGTGACCCTCTGCTTCTCCGCCACCCAGGGCCTCATGGCCGCCAAGGCCGGCGCCACCATGGTGTCGCCCTTCGTGGGCCGCCTGGACGACGTGAACCACGTGGGCATGGAGCTGATCCAGGACCTGGTGCAGATCTTCGAGAACTACCAGCTGGAGACCGAGGTGCTGGCCGCCAGCATCCGGGGCCCCCGCCACGTGACGGATGCCGCCCTGGCGGGCGCGCACATCGCGACCATCCCGCCGAAGGTCTTCGACCAGATGCTGGCCCATCCCCTCACGGACCGCGGCATCGAGGGCTTCATGAGCGACTGGAAACGGGGTGGAAGGTGATGCGCCGCGCCGCCTTCCTTCTCGCGATCCCGATCGTCCTCGGGGGGCTGGCCGGCTGCCAGCCTCCCGCTTCCGCCATCGTCCCCAAGCCCGGATGCATCTTCTGCAAGATCGTGGCCGGGACCTCACCCTCGAAGAAGGTCTATGAGGACGACCGCGTCCTGGCCTTCTGGGACATCGCCCCCCGGGCCAAGGTGCACGTCCTGGTCATCCCCAAGCAGCATGTCGAGAGCATGCGGGAGCTGGAGCAGCTCCCCATGGAAAGCCGGGCCGCCCTGCTGAGCGCCTGCCTCAAGGTGGCCCAGGACCAGGGCCTGACCGAGGCCGGCTTCCGCATCATCACCAACGCCGGCAAGAACGCCAATCAGTCGGTCTTCCACCTGCACTTCCACGTGGTGGGCGGGGAGAAGCTGCCGGATGACGCCGTGCGGGTGAAGGCCGGCGGACCGAGCTGAGATTCACGCCGCTCGAGGTCCCTTCCGGACCGAACGGGCCGGACGGCGGTCGTGAGGCCGTTGGCTCCCGGCGGGGGCCACAATGACTGATCCAACGAAGGAGTCTCCTTGAAGACGCGCATCCTCCTCCCCCTCCTCTTCGCGGTTCCGGCTCTGCTGGCCCAGGATCCCGCGGCCGCCAAGCCCGCCCCCGAGGCGGTCCCCGCCCCGGCCCCGGCGCCCGTGGCCGCCACCCCTTCCTCCACGACCCCCCCGACCCTACCGGCCCCTGCGGCCAAGCCTGCCGCCGCGCCCCTTCCGAAGCTGGATGCGGGCCTGCTGGATCCCGCCTGGTTCGGCGGAGCCGTCTCGTTCACGAAATCC
>JBGASS010000070.1:0-8948 GCA_044229555.1 Holophagaceae bacterium | reverse complement strand
GGAGATGAACATCGAAGCCCACAAGGTGGGCAAGTACTCCGGCATCGGCTGCTCCTCCAAGACCCCCGCCTACTTCTTCAACCAGGCCTGGGGCTTCAACAGCGTCCACGGCCGCATGCCCGCCGTGGCCACCGGCGCCTCCATGGCCAACAAGAGCCTCATGAACATCGGCGTCTCCGGCGACGGCGACTCCATGAGCATCGGCATCGGCCAGCTGGTGCACATGATCCGGCGCAACGTGCCGATCATCTACATCATCGAGGACAACGGCGTCTACGGCCTCACCAAGGGCCAGTTCTCCGCCACCGCCGATCTCGGGTCCGTGCTGAAGCACGGCTCCGTGAACGAGCTGCCCCCCATCGACCCCTGCACCCTGGCCATCGAGCTGGGCTGCGGCTTCGTGGCGCGCTCCTTCTCCGGCGACCCCAAGCAGCTGAACACCATCCTGAAGGCCGCCATGGCATTCAACGGCACCTGCATCATCGACGTCATCAGCCCCTGCGTGACCTTCAACAACCACGACAGCTCCACCAAGAGCTACAAGAACGCCAAGGACCACGACTTCCCCCTCCACGAGCTGGGCTTCGTGCAGTACAGCGAACTGGAGAACGTGGAGATCCCCGCGGGGGAAGCGCGGCTCGTCACCTTCCCCGACGGCTCCAAGGTCAGCTTCCGCGCCCTGCGGGAGGACCACGACCCCACGGACCGCTTCGGCACCCTCAAGCTCCTCCACGAGGGCATCGAGAAGGGCGAGTTCCTCACCGGCCTGCTCTACGTGAACACCGCCAAGCCCACCATCCACCAGACCACCCACATCGTGGAGACGCCCCTGGCGCACCTGCAGCAGGCCGCCCTCAAGCCCGGCCGCGCCGCCCTGGCGGAGTGCATGGAGGAGCTGACCTGACCCGGGCCGGAGCGGCGCGAAGCGGCCACTCTCCGGAGTGGCCTTTTCACGGCCCGGCGCTCAGAGCTCCGGCAGGTAGGCCTCGTGGGTCAGGTCTTCGGGCTCCTGCCCCGCGCAGCGCTCCTTGATGGCCCGGATCCGGTCCCACTGGGCCAGGAGGGAGGCCACGCAGGCGGCGTCGAAGAGGGTCCCCGCGCGGTCCCGCATGAAGTCCAGCACCCGCTCCTCGGCCCATGCGGGCTGGTAGGGCCGGGCGGAGAGGAGCCCGTCATAGACGTCGGCGACGGTGACGATGCGGGCCTCCAGGGGGATCTGCCCCCCGTGGAGCCCTCGCGGATACCCGCCGCCGTCCACCCGCTCGTGGTGGCAGTGGACGATGTTGCGGAGGATGGAGAGCTGGGGGAGCTGCTCCACGCCGAACTCCCGCGCCAGGGCGTCCACCAGCTCCACCCCCTTCGCCACGTGGGTGCGCATGACCTCCAGCTCCTCGGGAGCCAGGGGCCCCTCCTTCAGGAGGATGTGGTCGGGGATGCCGATCTTGCCGATGTCGTGGAGGGGCGTGAAGAGGCCGAGGAACTCGATCCACTCGTCCGTCAGGCCGAACTCCCAGGCCAGCCCCGTGGCGATGGCCTTGGCATAGCGGGAGACCCTCGAGAGGTGGGCGCCGGTCTCCCGGTCCCTGATCTGGCCCATGTGGCCGGCCATGCGGACGGCCGACCGCAGGACCCGCGCCGTGGCCAGGGAGCCGAGGACCAGGAGGGTGGCGAGGTTGCCGTACACCTCCAGGCGCCGCACGACGGCGGGCCCGAAGTAGTTCCGTTCGACCGCGTCATAGAACAGGAAGCCCCGCAGCGCGCCGGCCTCGTAGAAGGGGACGGTCAGGCTGGAGAGGTACCCCTTCTCGAGCAGCCGCTGGCTGTGGACGCTGCCCGTCCAGATCTGCTGGGCCAGGTCGTCGAGGACCCTCACGCCGCCCCGCGCCGCCAAGTCCTTCAGCGAGGCCACGTCGTCGAGCCGCGCATCGTAGAACGCCAGGGGGCTGCCGCCCAGGGTGCTCTGGGCGAAGGTCCGCAGGAGGTCCGTTTCGGGATCGTAGAGGGCGATGGCCATCCGCGCGACGCCGGCGTGCTCCTCCCGCACGGCGCCGTGGAGCGCCTCGATCTGCTGCCCGATCCGGGATCCGGTGGAGGTCAGGAGCCCCATGGCGCCCTCCGCGATGCCCTCCCAGGGTAGTCCCCGGGGGCCGGCCGGCCTGTGACCGTTGCACGGATGGGGCCGCCCGGGTTGCCGGCCCGCGACAGCCTGGACCTGGCGCCGAACGGCAGGCCCCTGCCTCGCCTGGCCCTGCTGCGGACCCACGTCCCCAGCCACGCCATCCACCACCGCGGGCAGCTCACGGTCTACTGCGCCTGCTTACGTGCCCCTGCCCGCCCTCTGCGGGCCCACCGCCGACGAGGGCCCGAGGGCCTGACCCTCCGCCCGTGGGCGTCGGCGGCGGTTCCGGCGTTCCGTTTTGCCGGGCGCCGCGCTAGACTGGTGAACCCAGGGCCTGTAGCTCAGCTGGGAGAGCGCCTCGTTCGCAATGAGGAGGTCGACAGTTCGATCCTGTTCAGGTCCACCAAGCTGAAGGCGGCGCATGCGCCGCCTTTTTCGTGGGCGAAGTTCACAGCTTTTTGATCAGTAGCTCGCGGATCTCGCCGTCGCTGAACATGCCGTCCGTGCGAAGCGCATAGGCGCAGTGCATCTCCAGCACGCCGCCGTCGAAGGCGAGGCTCATTTCCGGCTTGGACTTCACGTTCCTGAGCTTCACGAGCTTCAACCCGTCCCGCACGGCTTCGCGGCCCAGGTCGTCCATGCAGATCGCGCGTAGCGCCATGTTCAGCCGGTGGCAGGAGAGGTTGTCCATGAAGTTGAGGCCCTCCAGGTCCTCGGCGAGGCTGTCCCAGTCCACCTCGTAGGGGATCGCCTTTCCGCAGATCTCTTCGATCTCCTTCACCCTTCCGGGGAGGGTCGTCTCCTGGAGCTCCTTGATTTTGCGGCGCTCGTTCAGGCCCATGGCGGTCTCCTCCGGTGAGAGACCTTAGCACCGGCCGCCGCGCGGGCGGATCCGCTACCCTTTCCCCATGATCGGACGACTGCGCGGGGAACTGATCCAGAAGCTGCCGAACCTGGCCCTCATCGAGTGCGGGGGCGTGGGCTACGCCGCCGCCATCTCGCTGGGCACCTACGGCCGCCTGCCGGAGGTGGGCTGCGAGGCCACCCTGCACGTGGAGACGCTGCTGCGGGAGAACGAGCTCGCCCTCCTGGGCTTCTCCACCCTGCAGGAGCGGGACCTCTACCGCATGCTGGTGAAGGTCGACGGCGTCGGCCCCAAGCTGGCGCTGGCGGCCCTGGGGGCGCTGCCCCTCGAGGAACTCATCCTCGCCATCCGCGGCCGGGACGTGAAGGCCCTCACCCGCATCCCCGGCGTGGGGAAGAAGACGGCGGAGAAGCTCTGCTTCGAGCTCTCCGAGAGGATGGGCGGCCTGGGCGGCCTGGACGGGCTCGGCGGCGCCGCCTCCCCGGGGGACGCCTGGGAGTCCGACCTCCGCTCCGCCCTCACGAACCTCGGCTTCAAGGAGGAGGCAGTGCAGCCCGCCATCCTCGGGCTCCGGGACTCCCGGCCGCCCCTGCCGGAGGCCATCCGCCTGGCCCTGAAAGCCCTGCAGCGGTGAGCGTCCGCATCCTCGCCACCTCGGCCCTGCCCGGGGGCGCGCTGGAGGCCCTGGGAACGCGGTTCCCCGAACTGAGGATCGCGGCCTTCCGGTCCCCCGCGTGGAACGAGGCGCTGGGGGAGACGGAGGCCCTCGTCGTGCTGCTCAGCGAACCTTTGACCGAGGAGGACCTCGCGCGGTCGCCGCGGCTTACCGTGGTCGCCACCTATTCCGTCGGGGTCGACCACCTGCCGCTGGGCGCGTGCGAGGCCCGCGGCATCCGCATCGTGAACACCCCCGACGTGCTGACGGACGCCACCGCCGACCTGGCCCTCGCCCTGCTGCTCGGGTTGAGCCGGCGCGTCCTGGAAGGGGACGCGCTGGTGCGCTCCGGCGCCTGGAAGGGCTGGGCGCCGGACCAGCTGCTCGGCACGGGGCTGGCCGGCAAGACCTGCGGCATCCTCGGCGCAGGGGCCATCGGCCAGGCCTTCGCCAAGCGGGTCTGGGCGCTGGGCATGGCGCCGGCCTTCTGGGACCGGGAAGGCCGCGGCGGCGCGGTGGATTTCGGCCCCGCCCGGGCCCCGCGCCTCGCCCTGGACGACCTGCTGCGGCGCAGCTCGGTGCTGTCCCTCCACTGCCCGCTGACCCCGGAAACCCGCGGACTGCTGGACCGGGATTCCCTTGAAAAACTTCCCGCCGGCGCGATGATCATCAACACCGCCCGCGGCGGCATCCTGGACGAATCCGCCGCCCTGGACATGCTGCGCGCGGGCCGCCTCGGCGGGGCGGGGTTCGATGTGTACGACGGCGAGCCGGCCCTCGATCCGCGCTGGCGGGAGGCCCCGCGGACCCTGCTCCTGCCCCACCTCGGCAGCGCCACCGTGGAGACGCGGAGCGCGATGGCGGAACGGCTGTGCGAAGGAGTGACGGCCATCCTTTCCTCCCGCTGCTAGGCTGGACGTCTTCAAGCTCCACGAGGCACACCGTGAACAAGACCTGGCTCCGCCTCCTCGATCCGCAGCTCGACGACCTGCTCGCCTCCACCGCCGCGGCGGACCGGACCGCGGACGCCCACTCCCGCCTCGCGCTGGCCCACGCCCTCAACCTGCGCAGCCGCCACGCGGAGGCCCTGGAGCTCCTCGACGGCCTGCTGGCGGAGGACCGCGCCAACGGCGACGCCTGGTTCGAGCGCATCCTCTGCGAGGGCGAGCATGCCGAGGAGGAGGACCTGCGGGTCCTCCACGAGCAGATCGAGGCCGTGCGCGACGAGAATCCGGAGGCCGCCAGCCACCGGCGCAACCTCGGCTACCTGCGCATCATCCAGCACCGCCCCGACGACGCGGAGCGCGCCCTGGACCAGGCCCTGGACCGCGATGGCAAGGATCCGAAGACCCTGGAGCTGTGCGGCCTCCTCGCCCTCCAGCGGGACGAGCCCCAGGAGGCGAAGGGGCTGCTCCTGAAGGCCCTCTCCCTCTCGCCGAAGGATCCCTCCACGCTCCGGCTGCTGGGCCTCACCCTCGCGCAGCTCGGCGACGGCGCCGGCGCGGAGGCCCAGTTCGCCGCCGCCCTGCAGATCGAGCCGAACTACTTCTGGGGCTGGCACAGCCTGGGCGAGCTGCTCCTCGGCAAGGGCCAGGCGGAGGCCGGCCTCCGCTGCATCCACCGCGCCCGCGCGATCCACATGATGGAGCCCTCGAGCTACTTCCTCATGGCGGAACTGCTCGGTGAGCAGGGCCACATCGAGGTGGCCATGTCCGAGCTGCACCAGCTGCTGCTCCTGGCCCCCAAGGCCAGCATCCTCGCCGAGGCCCAGTCGCTGCTGGGGGAGTTCTGCCGCGACAAGGGCGACCGCGAGTGCGCCCAGTCCTACTTCTCCCTCGCCGCGGAGACGGATCAGGAATCCGCGAACCCCTGGGTGGCCCTGGGCGACATGGCGCGGGAGGACCAGAACTGGGAGGCCGCCACCCACTGCTACCAGGAGGCCCTGGTGCGGGAGCCGGAGGCCGCCGACGTCCTCGTCCAGCTCGGCTACGCCCAGCTCGAGCTCGGCCACGGCGAGAAGGCCGAGCTGAACTTCCTGTCGGCCCTGGAATCCGATCCGGCGGAGTACAGCGCCTACCTGGGCCTCTCGGAGTGCTACCGCCTCGGCGGACGCCCGGAGGACCAGTCCAGCATGGTGGACCAGGCCATGACCCTGGCACCGGACGATCCCGATGTCTGGAACGCCCAGGGCGTGTCCCTGGAGGGCAAGGGCCGGCTCCTCGAAGCCACCGCCGCCTACGAGAAGGCCCTCGCGCTCCATCCCGAGCACCGCAAGGCCGCCAACAACCTCGGCTTCCTGCTGGAGAAGCGCATGCAGGCTGGCGAGGAGGCACTGAAGCCGCGGGCCGTGGAGGCTTGGAAGCGCCGGTTCTTCCTCTGCCTCATGGAAGGGCAGAGCACCCGCATGGCGCGGGAGCACCTCCAGAAGCTCGGCGTGACCGAGGACGAAATGCGGGCCTGGTCCAGCGTCTGATTCCCGTCACACCGATCACTAATCCGTTACGGCAGCCTGTGGAAAACCCTGCGGATTGGCCGGGGCCGGGCTTCCTAAATGGCCATCATTCAGTGATTTCGATTCGGAGCCAGGAGTCAGAATCACATATGTATTAATTGATATTATTAACCTTACAATTAAGTCCAGAAAAACTCTTCCTGCCCGCCCGCCGGCCGGGGTTTTCCACAGGTTTCGATGATCTTTCGGGTTGACAAGGGCGTGACGAGGTTGTGACGGCAGCCCGGCCGGCTCCTGGCCTGAATGTCCCGGCCGGGGCCGGGGCCGGGCCCCGCAGACGCAACGCTGGCGCCGGTTTGCAAGCCTCCCACCCCTGTCCGGTCCCGGAGGCCCGCGAGCCGTTTCGCTTTCTTGGCGGGTCGATCCTATTCCCTGCGTGTTTCCCGAGGGTGGGCTGGGCTCAGACCAGCGCTTCCGCTTCCCGCAGCTGCACGCTCACGAGCCGGGAGACGCCCTGCTCCTCCATCGTCACGCCGTACAGCGTGTCCGCCGCCATCATCGTCGGCTTCTGGTGCGTGATGACGATGAACTGGGTGCCGGTCTTCATGCCGTTCACCATGGCGGCGAAGCGGCCGACGTTGGCCTCGTCCAGGGGCGCGTCCACCTCGTCCAGCACGCAGAAGGGCGAGGGCTTGAAGTGGAAGATGGCGAAGAGGAGGGAGATGGCCGTGAGGGCCTTCTCGCCGCCGCTCAGGAGCATGAGGGCCTTGGCGCTCTTGCCCGGCGGCTGGGCGGTGATCTCGATGCCGCACTCCAGGAGGTTCTTGGGATCCTCCAGGGCGAGCGAGGCCTGGCCGCCGCCGAAGGCCTCCCGGAAGACCTCCTGGAAGCGCGCGTTGATGAAGTCGAAGGCTTCCTTGAAGCGCTCCTCGGAGGTCTGGTTGATCTCCTGGATGGTGCTCTCCAGGTTCTGGATGGCCTCCAGCACGTCGGCGCGCTGCTGGTTCATGTAGGCGAGGCGGTCCTCGGCCTCCGCCAGCTCCTGCACGGCGAGGGGGTTCACGCCGCCCAGGTCCAGGCGCTTGCCCTGGGCTTCGGCGAGGCGGGTCTGGTGCACCAGCTCGCCCTCCTCCCAGGCCGCGCGTTCCCCGTCGGTCACCGAGCCGAGGAAGTCCGGCACCGGCATGCCGAGCGCCAGCTCGATCTCCTTGCTCAGCGCTTCGGCGCTGCCCTGCACCTGGGCCGCGGAGACGAGGGCCTCCTGGTGCAGCTGCCGGGCGTTGTCGAGGATCTGCTGCAGCTCCCGCGCGGCGCGCTCGGTGACGCGCAGGCGTTCCTGCTCCTCCTCGAGCTGCGGCTGCGCCTCCTGCTGCTGCTCGGCGAGGACGCGGCGCTCCTGAAGCTGGACCTGAGCTTCCTGCTCCATCTCCGCCAGGCGCGCGGTGGCGGCCTGGGCCCGCGCCACGCACTCGAGGCGCTCTGCCTCCAGGCGCTGCGCCTCCGCCGTCAGGTCGAAGGCGCCCCGCTGGAGGAGCCCCAGCTGGCGCTGCAGGCCGTCCCGTTCGGACCACGCGGCATCCCGCAGCCGGCCGGCCTCGAGCTGGGCCTCCCGCTTCTGCTCCAGCGCGGACTGGGCGGCGCTCACGGTCCCTTCCGCGGCGTGGATCTCCGCCTCCAGGCCCAGGTCCTCCTGGGCCTCCGGGTGTTCCTCCGCCTCCCGCAACACGCCCCGCAGCCGCTCGATCTCCTGCTCGTACTGGCCCCACAGCTCGTCGGCCCGGGCCTCGGCCTCCTGGATCTCCCGCAGCTGGGCCTCGGCGGACTGGCGCCGGCCCTCCAGGTCCTGCGCCCGGAGCCGCGCCTCCCGTCGGTCCTGCTCCATCTCCTGGGCGCGGCCGCGGACCTCGCCCACTTTCGCCGTGGCGGCCTTCAGTGCGGACTCGGCGGCTTCGAGCCGGTCCAGGGCCTCCTCCCGCGCCGCCCTCGCCGCGTCGAGTTCGGCGCGGAGCTTCAGGGGCGAGGCCGCCGGAGCCTTGCCCCCCGCCAGCACGGGACCGTAGGGCAGGCGCACCAGCTTCGGGGACACGAAGGCGCAGGAGGGATGGGTCTGGGCGAGGCCGGGCAGCGCCTCGTCGGCGCAAAGGAAGGCGCGGGCGAGCAGGGCCTTGAGGGGGGCCGGGGCGCCGGCCTTCCAGCGGAGGTGGGGCTCGATGCGCTCGCAGCCGGGCGGGGCCGGCACGGGCTCCGGGGCGTCCTCCAGGGAGGCGAGAAGGTGGCCGGGGGCCTCGTGCAGGTGGGAAGGATCCTTCAGGGCCACCGCCTCGATCCAGGGGCCCAGCAGGCGCTCCACGGCGACCCGCACCTCCTCGTCGGCGCCCAGGCATTCCGCCACGCCCTTGGGCTCCTCGCCCCGGCCGCGCAGCCACTGCAGGGCCTGCTTCTGGTGCTCGGAACCGCTGGCCTGGGCCAGGGCGTCGGCGATCTGGGCGGCGCGGCGCTCCTCCTTCTCGAGGGCGCCCTCGCCTTCCCGCAGGCGGGTCACCGCGGCGCGCTCGGCCTCCTCCGCCTCCCGCCCTTCGCGGCCCTGGATCGCGACGGCCTCGTCCATCTGCTCGAGGCGTTCCTTCGAACCTTCGAGCTCCCGGGCCAGGCGCGCGGCTTCCTGGGTCAGCCCTTCGAGGCGGGGCGCCCGCACGGCCTCCTCGTGGTTGAGGGCGTCGAGGCGGCCCTCCACCTGGGCGATCTGGTTCTGCACGGCGAGGCGCTGCCTGTGGCGATGCTGGGCCGCGCTCTGCAGCTCGGCGCGCTTGCGGCGCAGGGCCTGGAGCTCGCCTTCGGCCTTGCGGAGCCCGCCCAG
>JBGASS010000069.1:0-9372 GCA_044229555.1 Holophagaceae bacterium | reverse complement strand
GATGCGCGGGCGCTGGATCCAGAGCACCTGGTTGTTCAGGGGGATGTCCAGCAGGTCCCCGGGCAGGTAGGCGATGCAGGGCTCGAGGATCTCGGCGGTGAGGTCGTGGTGGAGCAGGGCCTGCTCCACGATCTCGTGCTCCGTGCGGAAGCGCAGGATCAGGGCGAAGGGCGCGGGGGGCCTCACCTCCATGGCGAGGGCGCCGGCGATCAGCGACTCCGGGAGGGACAGGAAGCCGTCCAGGGCCTTGTCCTTGTGGGGCGAATCGTTCAGCCAGGCGTGGGCCTGGGCCTGGATCAGGTCCGCCGGCGGCACCGGCAGGCCTCCGCCGAGGAGGGCGGCCACCATGGGCTCCGGAAGCTGGTTCTGGAGGAAGCGTTCGACGAGCGGGTGCATGGGACGATTCTAGCCCTGCCGCCCTGCGGCCCAGGCCGAATCAATTCCGGGGACCGGGAGGAAGGCCTACTCCTTCTCGTCGGCGGCCTTCGCGTCGGTCTCCGGACCGGTGGCGGCTTCGGGGAGCGGCGCGGTGGCGCGGAGCCACTGGCCGTCCGCCGCGAAGCGGCCCGTCCAGGATTCGCCCACGCTCTGGCCATGGCGGATGCGCCGGCCTCCCACCTCCACCGTCGCGACTCCGGCATTGTCGAGGGTGAGCGAGAAGGGGCCCTTGACCCGCAGCAGCCAGGGTTCGGAGACCCGGAGCTCCCGCGTCCTGTCGAGGCCCTCGCCGGACAGGCGGGCCGTGCAGGCGTCCAGCACCCGGATGCTGACGAGGGTCCCCTCCTCCGTGCGGGGCGCCTCCGGCAGCACTTCGCCGAGCACGGGGAAGGCCGGGTTCTCGCCTTCGCCGGCCTTCGCCAGGACGGGCGCGGGCGCCGGCTCGAGCTTCCCGGACGGCAACGCGCCCTGCCGCAGGTTGCGGCCCGGGATGACGAGCCAGGCCAGAAGGCCGGCGCAGCCCAGGGTGAGGACCGCCATCACGATGCGCTCCAGGCGTTCCTCCTTCGGATCCGTGGCGTCGGGATCCTGCCCGCCGGGAAGGCTTTCGAAGGCCTCGCGGCAGGCGTCGAGGTCCACGTCCAGCCGGCGGGCCACCTGGCGCGCCAGGGGCCGGGCCTGGCCCGCGGCCATGCGGTCCCAGGCCTCCGATTCCAGCTGGAGGAGGATCTGCGGCGGCAGGTTCAGCTCCCGGGCCAGCATCTCGATGCTCAGTCCCTGGGCCGCCCTCGCCCGGCGCAGCAGCTCACCCAACCCCGCCGGCTCCACGAGGGGCCTCAGGGCTTCCAGCCGACGGGGATCTCCATCACCGCGCGGTGGAGGTGGTCCCGGCGGTCGCTCCGGCTGAGGCGCCGGTCGTCCAGCGTGCCGCGGTGGGCCATGGCATCGGCGAAGCAGCCCTGGAGGTCGTCCGGCGTCACGAATTCCCGGCCTTCGAGCCAGGCCTCCGCCTGGGCCAGGGCGATCCAGTGCTGGGCGGCGCGGGTGGAGCAGAAGCCGCCGTCCTCCCGCACCCGCGACACCAGCCGGGCCGCGTAGTCCAGGACCGCCTCCGAAAGCTTCACCGCGTGGGCGTCGGCGCGGGCGAGGCGCCAGGCCGGCAGGTCGAGGACGGGCTCGAGGGTGTCGAGGCGCTTCGTCCCCGCCCGGCCGGTGAGGACCAGCCGCTCGGCGTCGCGGTCCGGATAGCCCAGGTGCAGGACGCAGGCGAAGCGGTCCAGCTGGCTTTCCGGCAGGGGGAAGGTGCCGGCGTGGTCCAGGGGGTTCTGGGTGGCGATGACCAGGAAGGGGTCCGGGAGGGCGTGGGTCTCCCGCTCCATGCTCACCTGGCCCTCCACCATCACCTCCAGCAGGGCGCTCTGGGTCTTGGGGCTGATGCGGTTGAGCTCGTCCATCAGGAGGACGTTGGCGAAGACCGGGCCGGGGTGGAAGCGGAAGGCCTTCGCGTCCGCGTCCCAGAGCTGGACGCCCAGCAGGTCGGAGGGCAGCAGGTCATTGGTGCCCTGCACCCGCTGGAAGCTGCCGCCCAGCAGCTTCGAGAGGCCCCGGGCCAGGGTCGTCTTCCCCACGCCGGGCAGGTCCTCCAGCAGCAGGTGGCCGCCGGAAAGGAGGGTCGCGAGGGCACGCCGCACCTGGCCGTCCTTGCCCACGACGACCTTCTGCAGGGCGTCGAGGCCGAAGCGCACCTGGGCGCGCAGGAAGGCCGTGCGCTCGGGGCTGCTCAAGGCGAGGTTCGAGGGCGCCGTCATGGATCTCTATCCTCCAAGGAAATGCCGTGCTCCCGCAAGCGAGGCGAGAACCCGGACCGTCAAGCCCCAGGCTGGCCGCGGCCTTTCCCGAATCCCCGCCGCTGGCGCCGAGGGCGCGCTGCAGCAGCGCCGGCGTGGCGGCGCGCCCACCCCGCGCAGCATGCCGTCCAGTTCGCCCGGTTCCGGCCACGGCAGCTGGAGGGCGGCGTTGCCGGGGCCGGCTCCGGCAGCCGCCGCAGCACCGCGCCCCCACCCAGGCGCAGGGCATCTTCCGCGCAGGGCCTGCAGTTCCTTGAAGTGCCCTCCAGGCCCGGGCGGCGCCCCCCTCCACCGCCCGGTCCACCATGGGCCCCCGCGTGCCTTCGCAGGCGGCCTGGGTGCGCAGCAGGGTGGCGAAGAGGGGCGCCAGGTCCTCCGGACGGTCCCGCAGGGCGGGGACGCGGAAGACCAGGGCGCCGAACCTCGCCGCGAGCGGTGCCGGCAGGTCCTTCTCGGCGGTGGCGGTGGCGAGCCACCGGAGGTCCGGCCCCGCGGTGGCGTCCAGGACCTCGGCGAGGGCCCCCGCCGCCGCCGGGCCGAGGGAGTCCAGCCCGGTGACCAGCAGGCTCCCGCCGGCCAGCAGGCGGAGGATGCGCGCGTCCGGCCCGGAGGGAGGGAGGTCCGCGGCGGGCATGCGGAGGAAGGGCCCCTTCGGCGTGCGCAGGGTGTGGAGGCGGCGGGCGGCCCGGGATCTTCCCGTGGACCGCTCGCCCAGGAAGAGGGCGGGCGCGCCGAGATCCGCCGCGGCGTGGAGGCCCTGCTCCAGGGCCCGCATGGCGGGTCCGCGGGCCACCCAGGGTTCCGCCGGATCCGGCGGCGGCGCGCCCACCAGGGCCCGCAGGCGGTCCAGCAGGGCGGCGAAGATGTCCAGGTCGAAGGGCTTGGGGAGGAAGTCGTCGGCGCCCAGGCGCATGGCCTCGACGATGTCCCGGGGTTCGCCGAAGGCGCTCATGAGCACCACCCGCAGGGCCGGCTGGAGCCGCTTGGCCCGCTGGATCAGTTCCAGGCCGCTGAAGGAGGGGAGCCGCAGGTCCGTGACCAGCACGTCGAAGGAGCCGGTTTCCAGGGCGCGGAGCCCTTCCCGCGGATCCCCAAAGGCCGCGACCTCCCAGGGGGAATCCGCCAGGGCCTGCACCAGCAGGCGCCGGAAGCTGTCCTTGTCCTCCACCAGCAGAAGGCGCATGGATAGAAGCTATCAGCTTCCGTGCCGGGGGCCGGATCCGCCGGGGCCGGTGAGGAAGCGCCGCGCCTGGGCTTCGGCCTGGGCCTCGAACAGGGCCGCGCCGGCCACGAGGGCCAGCCCCGCCTCCCGCGCCCACGCGGCGAAGGCCGTGTCCTCCTTGTAGATCCACTCCACGGCCCAGGCGAGGGAGGGACGCGCGGCGTCGAGCAGTTCGGGGAAGGGCAACGGATCGCCGCCCTCCATGCCGAGGCTCGTGGCCTGGAGGACGCCCACGGGGGCGAGGCTGCGGATCTCTTCCGGACTCACTGGATCGCGGCGGGAGGCGATGCGCGCGACCCTGCCGCGGGCTTCGGCCACCGCGCGGCTCGTCTCCGCCACGCCGCCGGAACCCAGCACCAGGACGGGCCCGGGCGGCAAGTCCCGCAGCGCGGCGTCCACGGCCTCCGCGTCCGTGTTGGCGCCCTTCCAGGCGCCGCCTTCGCGCCACAGGGTGTTGAGGGGCCCCGCCAGACCGAGGCGCGCGGGCAAGGATTCCTTCAGGGGCGCCGTGATGCTCAGGCCGCGGAAGTCGAGGCGCCCCAGGGCTTCCTCGACTTCCGCCGCGTCGCCACTTTCGAGGGCCAGGTACAAGGCGTCCTGGCCGGCCTCCCGGAAGCGCCGGTTGTGGTAGGCCGGGGAGCGCGAATGCAGCACGGGCGCGCCCGCCACCGCGAAAAGGACCGTGGCCGGGCCGGCGCGATCCACGCCCCACTCCCGCATCGCCGCGAGGGTGAGCTGCCCCGGCGCCGCCGGCGGGCCATCGTCCGGCGCGGCATAGGTGAAGGCGCCGCCCCATTTCCTCTGCAGGCAGCGGCTCGGGATGCCCTTGGGGCCCATGAGGAAGCAGCTCGCGGCGAGGCCTCGATCGGTTGCCATCGCGCAGTATTCCGCGGCGCGGGCGTTGTCACCGAGCCGTTCTGCGTGGCCCACCCACTTCAGGGCGTCGCCTTCGGGCAGGGCCGCGAGGCGCGCCTCGAAATCGAAGACGCCGGGCGCCACGTGGACGGAGCGCAGCAGGCCAAGTCCCCCGCGGCGGGCCTGGATCCATTCCGGAACTTCCAGTTCCCATTCCAGGTCCACCCAGGCGGCGCCGGCCTCCACGGCGGCGCGGAGGCGCTCCAGCCGCGCGGCTTCGTCCGCGTCCGGCCAGCCTCCGCCTTCGGATCCGCGCCGGCAGGTCGCGAGGCAATGGCCCTCCAGATCCCTCACCAGAGAGGCGGCGTCGCGCTCTGGGAAGAGATCCAGGCGCAGCTCCGGCAGCGCCTCTCCGGGCAACGCCCCCGCGCAGGCCAGGGCCGCGTCCCACAAGGGATGGGTGAGGGTGACGAGGAAGAAGGGCGGCCTGGGCATCCGGGCTCAGCCCTTCCGCTTCGCCGCCTGCCACGCGGCTTCCATCTGGTCCAGATCCCGATGCTCCCAGCCCCCGTTCGCCCGGGCGTCGTCCTCCACATGCTCGAAGCGCGCCTTGAATCGCGCGAGTTGGCGGCGCAGGGCCCGGTCGGGATCGACGCCCTTCTTGCGGGCCCACTGGACGAGGGAGAAGAGCACGTCGCCGAACTCCTCCTCCACGCGCACGGGATCGCTTTCCGCCTGCAGCTCGCCGACCTCCTCGATGACCTTGTCCAGGACACCTTCCAGGTCCGGCCATTCGAAACCGACCTTGGCGACCTTCTTGCCGATGGTCATCGCCTCTTCCAGAGGCGACAGGCTGGCGGGAATGCCCTCCAGCAGGCGCTTTTCCCGGCCGCCCCGTTCCTCCTGCTTGATGGCGTCCCAGTTGGTGAGCACCTCGTCGGAACCCTCCACCGCCACGTCGCCGAAGACGTGGGGATGCCGGCGCACCAGCTTCTCCACCGCGGCGCGCTCCACGTCGTGGAGGTCCCAGGCCCCGCGGTCCGCGGCCATCCGCGCGTGGAAGACCACCTGCAGCCAGAGGTCGCCGAGCTCGTCGCGCAGGTGCTGCTCCGAGGCCCCGTCCCCGGGCACGTGGGCCGCCAGGGTGACCAGCACTTCCTCGGCCTCCTCGCGGAGATACTTCGCGAGGCTCTGGTGGTCCTGCTCCATCTCCCAGGGGCAGCCGGCGGCGGGGTGGCGCAGGGCGGCCATGAGGGCGGAGAGCGTGGCGGGCGTCGGCAGGGGCATCCCCCATTGTCCACGGAGACCGGATCCCCGGGGCTCAGGCTTCCTTCGGCGGCACCCGGCTCATGGCGTACTCCGCCATGGCGGTGATGGTGAGGCTGGGGTTCACGCCGGGATTCGCCGGCAGGATGGAGCCGTCCACCACGTAGAGGCCCGGGTGGCCGTGGACCTGGCAGTCCGCGCCGATGACGCCTTCGGAGGCATCCGCGCCGAAGGGCACGCCGCCGAGGATGTGGGCGGTGAGGGGGATGTTGAAGAGGCCTTCGTTGATGCTGCCCATGGGGATGCCGTCCGTGGCCTCGGCGAACTGCCGCAGCACCGCATGGCCCACGTCCACCTTGGGAGGCGGCAGCTCGGCGGCACCGTCGGGGGCGGAGACCAGGTCCCGGCGCCCGAAGGTGAAGAGGCTGCGGCCGGGGCGCAGCCGCAGGCGGTTGTCCTCCCACTGCATCACCAGCAGGATGGTGGCCGCTTCCGCCCAGCCCGCCCGGACGTGGGTGCGCAGGAAGTCGCCGGGGCGCTTCAGGATGTCGAAGGCCGACTGCATGGCCCGCGCCAGGAAGCCGCCATGGGTGGTGACGGGGCCGCTGAGGAAGCGCATCAGGGAGGAGCCCGCCGGGTAGCGCACGGGCTCCACGGTGGTGATGGCGTCCGCCTGGAAGATGGAGGTGATGGCGATGCCCTTGGAGTAGTCCACGTCGTGCCTGCGCGCCACGCTGCCCAGCAGGGCCTCGCTGTTGGTGCGCACGCGCTCCCCCAGCCGCGGGGAGAGGTCCGGCAGGCTCTTCGTCACGTCCCGGCAGCGGAAGAGGAGGCGCAGGGAGCCCAGGGCCCCGGCGGCGACGATGACGTTGCGTGCCCGTAATGGCCGCCGCGGCAGGCTGAACCAGCCCGGTCCCGCGAGGCGCACCTCGTAGCGCGCGCCGTCCCGGGCTTCCACAGGCCGGATGTCGCGCACCACCGTGTCGGGGATGACCGTGACACCGAGCCCTTCGGCGAGGTGGAGGTAGTTCTTCGGCAGGGTGTTCTTCGCGTCGTGGCGGCAGCCCACCATGCAGGCGCCGCAGTGGATGCAGCCCTTGCGGGCCGGGCCCTCGCCGCCGAAGTAGGGGTCGGGCACCGCCACGCCCTCCTGACCCGCCTCGCCGAAGAAGGTGCCCGTCTCCACGGGCTGGAAGGTGTCGCCGCGGCCCATGCCCTCGGCGATGCCCTTCAGCACGTGGTCCGCGGGGGTCAGCCGCGGATTGGGCGCCACGCCGAGCATGCGCTTCGCCTCGGCGTAGTGGGGCTTCAGGACCTCGCCCCAGGCCACGGGCTCCTTCCAGGCCGGCGATTCGAAGGCCGCGTCCGTGGGCTGCATCAGGACGTTGGCGTAGCCCAGGCTGCCCCCGCCCACCCCGGCGCCGTGGAGCACGAAGACGTCCTTGAAGGGGCTGATCTGCAGGATGCCCCGCAGGCCCAAGCGCGGCGCCCAGAGGTAGCGCCTCAGGTTCCAGGTGCTCTTCGCGAAGTCCTGGTCCCGGAAGCGGCGTCCGCGCTCCAGCACGGCGACGCTGTAGCCCTTCTGGGCCAGGCGCAGGGCGCTGACGCTGCCCCCGAAGCCCGAGCCGACGATGACGTAGTCGAAGGTGTCCAGGTCGCGTTCGTTCACCCTTGCATCCTATCGTCCGGGCCGCGGCTCTTCGCCACTACCTCGGGTAGGCTTCCGGTGGCGCGGAGGGCGGCTGCTACCCTGGCCTGTCCCGGCTTTTTCGGAGTCCCCATCCCCATGGCCACGCCCGCCGATCCGCTGCTGGAGGGACTCGCCGGACGGCAGCTGGTGGTGGTCACGGGCAAAGGCGGCGTGGGCAAGACCACGGTGGCGGCCCTCCTGGGCCGCGCCCTTTCCAGCCGCGGCAGGCGCGTCCTGCTGCTGGAGACGGATCCCCGGGAAAGCCTCCACCAGGTCCTCGGCATCGAGCCTTCCGGTGGCAAAGTCGTGGCCGCGGGGCCGCGGCTCTGGGCCCAGAACCTCCAGTCCCAGGCCGTGATGGAAGGCCTGGTGAGGGAGAAGATGCCTTTCGGCATGGGCGCGGTGGCGGACCGCATCCTCGCCCATCCGGTCTACCAGCACTTCGTCGCGGGGGCCCCGGGCCTCAAGGAGACCGCCCTCCTGGGCCAGGCCTACCGCATCGTCCACCACGGCGGCCGTCCCAAGGTGGACGTCATCGTCCTGGACGCGCCCGCCACCGGCCACGGCCTCAGCCTGCTCACGGCCCCGGGCCTGCTGGCGGAGGCCATCCGCGACGGCCAACTCGGGGACGTCACCGCGGAGATCGCCGCCTTCGTGGCCGATCCCGCCCGCTGCGCCGTGGTGGTGACCACCCTCGCGGAAGAGATGCCCGTGCAGGAGACCCTGGAACTCGTCCAGCTCCTCGCCGACAAGCTCGGGCGCGGACCGGAGGCCGTGGTGGTGAACGCGCTGTACCCGCCCTGCCCCGCCGGCGCCAAGGGACCGGCGGAAGCCCTGGCCCTCTGGCGGGAGCGCCGCCGCCTGAACGAGCGGGAGCTGCGGCGCCTCAGGGCAGGCTGGAAGGGCGGGCGCGTGGAACTGCCCCTCCTGCCCCTGGACCGCTCGCCCGCCCTGCTGGACGGCCTGTTGCCCTTCCTCGCCGGGACGGCGCCATGAGCGGCGGCTTCGGGCTCCTGGACCGGAAGCTGCTCGTCATGGTGGGGGCCGGGGGCGTGGGCAAGACCACCCTCGCCGCGGCCCTGGCCCTGCAGTCCGCGCGGCGGGGGACCGACACCCTGGTGATGACCTTCGATCCCTCCCTGCGCCTGAAGGACGCCCTGGGGGTGGGCGAGGCGGCGCGGGAAGAGCCGGTCCCCGTCCGTGCGGAGGCGCCGGGGCGGCTGGACGCGGCCCTCCTGGACGCCAAGACCACCTTCGACCGCCTGGTGAGCCGCCACGCCCCCGACGCGGCGGCGGCGGAACGCATCTTCGCGAACCGCTTCTACGCGAACCTGGCCGGCAGCCTGGGGGGCATCCTCGAGTACATGGCCATGGAACGGCTCTTCGAAGTCCAGGCGGAGGGCCGCTACGGCCGCATCATCCTGGACACGCCGCCCACCCGGCAGGCCCTGGACTTCCTGGAAGCCCCCGACCGCATCGTCAACTTCCTGGACAGCCAGCCGGTGCGCCTCGCGGCGAAGCCCTGGTGGGAGCAGCAGGACCGCACCTTCTTCATGCGCCTGGCGGCCCGGAGCGTCGAAGGCGTCGCGGACCGCCTCATCGGCCGGCGCTTCCTCATGGACCTGGTGGAGTTCATCCGGGACTTCGCCCCCCTCTTCGAAGGCTTCCGGGAGCGGGCCTCCGCCGTGCGGGACCTGCTGCGCTCGGAGGAGACCCTCTTCGTGCTGACGGCGGGAGCCGGGGAAGACCGCATCCCCGACGCCATGTTCTTCCTGAGGAAGCTGCGGGAGGCGGGGCACCGCCTTGGCCCCGTGCTGGTGAACCAGGTGCATCCCCCCCTGCCTCCCGCCGCGGGCCTGGAGGGCGCGGGCATCGGCCTGCTCCGCCACCTGGGGGGCCGGGACGCGCGGGGGCTGGAACAGTTCCGGGGGCGCCTCGGGGGGGACCCGCCCCTGGCGGAGCTGCCCCTCCTGGGCACGCCCCCCACGGACCTGGCGGGGCTGGAGGCGCTGGGCGCCCTGGTGTTGGCAAGGCTCGAGAGCTGATCCCAGGCG
>JBGASS010000068.1:0-9301 GCA_044229555.1 Holophagaceae bacterium | reverse complement strand
AGGGACGAGAACAAGAAAGCCGCCGCGGAGGCCCTCACCGGGCTGGGCATTCCCTGGATGGCGCTGGAGGTGCGCAGCCTGGAGGGCTGCGCGGCAGCCTGGCTGGAGCTGGGGGAGCGGCTGGGCGCCGGCGAGGCCGCGACGGCGCGGGCGTCGGCCTTGCAGGCGCAGTTGCAGAAAAGTCCCAAGGGAGGTCCGCGGACCCTCACCCTCGTCTGGCAGCGCCCCTGGATGAGCGCCGGCCCCGACACCTACCTGGGCGACCTCGTGCGCCACGCGGGCTTCACGCCCATCGGCCCGACGCGCTGGTCCGAGCTGTCCGAAGCGGCGCTGAAGGCCCTCGAACCCGACGTGATCCTCCTGCCCACGGAGCCCTTCCGTTTCACCAAACGCCACGTGAACGAGCTGCAGAAACGCTTCCCGGAGGCGGCCATCCACATCGTGGACGGCCAGGCCATGACCTGGTACCTCAGCCGCACGGAGGAGGGGCTGGCGATGTTGCGGGCGTTGAGGAAGGCCTGAGGTCGCGAGGCGATCTCGATCCGCTCATGCACGGCATACGTCCGTTCGCGCAGGCTTTCCTTCCGGCGGGGCACGTAGCTGGACCGCCCTGTCGCGCCTTCGCACCCTTGCTCCAGCGAACGGCAAACCGCCGCGCATTCGTCCAAGGAGCAGTCATGACCACCCAGAAGCTCAGCCTCCACAAGGAAACGCTTCGCCAGCTCACGGCCCTCGAATCCGACCACGTCGCCGGCGGGATGAAGGCCAACACCTACAGCGGTTGCCTCACCGAGGAGGGCCCTTGCGGCTCCCCCTGCACGGTTGGCCGCCTGACCGTTTGCGTCTGCAGCGCCTAGTCGACCCCCGGCCCGCGTGCCACGACCTGGAAGGCGGCTCTCCCGAGCCGCCTTTGCTTTTGCGAGGGCCGCGTGGCCGAAGGGATCAGGCAGGCCTTGCGCAAGGGACGCTCGTGAGGGCCTGCATCGAGAGGCGCAACAACCGCACCCTTTCAGGCATTTATGGCGGAACGCGCGATCGGAAACCGGCTCCGCGGGCCACCACCTCACCCCAGCCAGCCCTTCATCGCCGCGGCCTTCTGGAAGCCCAGGATGCGCTTGAGCTCCTTCCCGTCTCCGTCGAGCACCAGCACGGTGGGATAGCTGCCGATCCTCAGCTTCGCCGCGAGGTCGGGCCGCACTTTGTCCGTGTCGATGCGCACGGCCACCGCGTTCGCCGCGATCCAGGCCTGGATGCCCGCGTCGGGCCAGGTCTTTTCGTCCAGCTCGTGGCACTGGGCGCACCATTCGGCGTAGATGTCCACCAGGACGACCTTGCCCTCGAGCTTCGCCTTCGCCAGCGCGCCTTCGAGATCCTGTTCCAGCCAGGCCTTGCGCCAGGCCTCTGACTCCGCCTTCGCCACCGCGCCGCCCTTGGGCAGCAGATCCACCTTGGTGAAGGTCTCGATGGCGCGCAGGCCGAGCAGGAGACCCGCGGCGAGGGACAGGAGACCGAAGCCCTTCCCGAGACCGCCCAGCAGGTCCTCCGCGGGGCGGAAGGCGCCCAGCACCGCCGCGCCCAGGAGCGTGACCACGGACCAGAGGGCCAGGGTCAGCCATTCAGGCGAGATGTACCGGAGAATCGCAAACCCGAGTATGACAAGTCCCATGACCCTGTCGGATGAAGATGGACAGTCACCGCTGCGTAGGAAGGCTCGCGGAGAAGGTGCCCACCACGATGAAGAGCACGCCCATGCCTAGGGCGAAGACGAAGAGCTGGGCGCCGCCGAGGAGCCAGTGCCCATGCTGGGCGATGCCCAAGAGCACGGAGCCGATGACGGGGCCCACGCAAGGCGCGGAGATGGGACCGAGCACCAGGCCCATGATGAAGGCGCCAGCGAAACCTTTGCGGGAGCCGTCTCCCTGGAGCCTTGCCTGGAGGGAGGCCGGGAGGGCGATCTCGAAGGCGCCAAACAACGAAAGCGCGAACGCAACGAAAAGGATGGCGACGGGAACGAGGAAGGCGGGCTTCTGGGCGAAGGCCCCGAATGTCGCGCCGGTCCTGGCGGCGATGACACCCAGAAACGTATACGTGGCCGCCATCCCCAGCACCAGGGTCGCGGACAAGGCGAAGCCTCGGGCCTTGCCGCCGCCCTTGGCGCCGATCACCGCCATGGTGATGGGGATCATGGGATAGACGCAGGGCGTGACGCTGGCGGCGAGGCCTGCGAGGAAGGCGATCAGGAAAAGGCCCCACAGGCCCTCCCCCGGCGCTGATCCCTTGTCCTTCGCCAGGCCGCCGCCCATCAGTTCCGCCGCGCCCACCCGCATCGCCCGCTTGGTGGGCGCGAAGCACACGCCGCCTTCGCCCTCCGTGCAGGGCTGATAGGTCACCTCGAAGTCCACGTCGCCGGAGAGGCCTTCCGCCACGAGGGGCACGACCACGCTCCCCCGCCAGATGCCGTCCCCCAGCTCGTCCTGGGCGGTGGGCGCCGGGAGCGTCCCGGCTTTCAGGGAACCGGCCTGGCCGGGCTTGAGGGCCACCTTCATGAAGGCGACCTTGAGGTGGACCTTCGGGGGGACCGTCAGGCGCAGGGCGCCCGGGTCCACGGCGATGGTCACGTCCTTCTGCGGGTCGAAACCCTGGGCGGAAAGGGGCGCGAGGGCCAACAGGCAAAGCAGGATCCGGAACCAGCGGCGCATCGGGCCTCCCCTTCCTAGGATGCCCGAAGGGGCCCGGCGTTCCCTGACTACACTCAGGAATGGACTTCTCGGAATTCGCCACCCTGCCCTGGTTCCCCGCCCTCGCCGCCCGCCTGGAGGCCCACCTCGCGGCGGAAGGGGAGGCCCGGGACGCCGCCCACGATCTCTCCCACGCGGTGCGGGTGGCCCGTCTCGCGGGACGCATCGCCCGGGAGGAGGGAGCGGACGCCGCCGTCTGCGTCGCCGCGGCCCTCCTCCACGACCTGGTGTGGGTGCCCAAGAACCATTCAGACTCCCCGCGCACGGCCGAACGGAGCGCCGGGTCGGCGCAGGCCTGGTGCGCGGCGGTTCCCGGGCTGGCCGCCAAGGCGGACGCGGTGGCCGAGGCCATCCTGACCCACAGCTTCTCCGGCGGCGGCGAAGCCGAAAGCCTCGAGGCCAAGGTCGTCCAGGACGCCGACCGCCTGGAGGCCCTGGGGGCCATCGGCATCGCCCGGGTCTTCGCCACCGGGGCCAGCTTCGGCGCCGGGCTCTGGCACCCCTCGGATCCCTGGGCCCGGGTCCGCGAGCTGGACGACAAGCGCTACAGCCTGGATCACTTCCCCATCAAGCTGCTCAAGCTGGAGGGGCTGCTGAAGACCCAGGCCGGGCGCCGCCTTGCCCGGAACCCACACGAAATTATTGTTGGCTTCCTGTCGGCGCTGCGGGATGAGCTGGGCTGAGCCTACACTGGTGCCATGCCCCTGCTCCTCACCCGCTCCCGCCCCTTCGTGGCGGACCACTTCCACGACCTCCCGGGCTTCCTGGAGGCGCGCCACGGGCACAACTGGGACGTTCGGGCCGCGATCCTGGCGGAGGACGAAGGCTCGGCAGCGCCGCTGGAAGCCGCCCTCGACGCCTGGCTGCGGGAAGTGGACTACACCCTGCTGAACGGACAGCCCCGGCTCGAAGGGCGGAATCCCACCGCCGAGCTCCTCGCCCAGTGGGCCTTCGAGCACCTTCGCGCCGCCGGGCTTTCACCCGAATCCGTGAAGGTGCGGGAGAAGGCGAACTACTGGGCCCTGTGCCGCGGCGGGGGCCGGCCGTGAAGCGCGCCGCCCTCCTCCCCACCGCGCTGCCCCTTGCCCTGCTCCTGCTCACCGGAGCGGGCTGCGAGCGGGAGAAGGCCGCGCCTCCACCGGCGGCCGCGGCGCCGGAAAGGCTGGCGCCCTGGACCTGGCACCCCATGGGCGGCTACCTGGTCATCGAAGGCGAATTGGCGGCTCCCGCCCATCTCATCCTCGAAGGCCCCCACATGCGGGTGGAGACGGATGCGGACGCCGGCCCCGTGCGCTGGGAACTGGAGCGGCCGGCGGCGGGGGAGAAGGCGGAGCTGAAGACCTCCGACGGCCGAGTCCTGGCGCGGTGGACCTTCGGGGACGCCCCCCGGGTCCGCAAGCAGGGCGCCCGGTCCCCGGACCGCACCTTTGCCATCCCCGCCACCCCCGTCCTGGAGAATTCCAGCCTCGCCTGGGCTTCCGCCCCGGCGCCGGCCCCTCCGACCGCCCTGGCGGTGGCGCCGCCGAGCCTGAACCTGCCGGCTCCTCGGGCCGGCCTGTCCCTCGCCCCGTCCGCAGCGCCCCGGGCCTCGGCGGCGCCGTTGCCCGCCCCTCTCCCGACGGCCCTTCCGCACGCGGCAGCCAGGACCCTTCCCCCGGGGGCGCCCGCCGCGACCTCCGCCGCCGGGGCCTTCCCCGGGGCCGGCGAGGCCCTCAACCTGGTGCACGGGCCCCGGAGCGGCCGCCGGCTGGTGCTCACCTTCGATGGCGGCTCCGGCGCCGAAAGCGCCACGGAGATCCTCGATGCCCTCCGGGCGCGCCGGGTCCGCACCACGTTCTTCCTCACCGCGCCCTTCATCCAGAAGTATCCCGACATCGTCCGCCGCATGGCCGCCGAGGGCCACGAGCTGGGCAACCACACCGCCACCCATCCCCACCTGGCCCCCCTGATGCGGCGGGATCCGAAGTGGACCCGGGAGCGGGTGCAGGCCGAGCTGCTGGAGGCGGACGCCTGCCTGGTGCGGCTGCTGGGACGGCCCATGGATCCCTACTGGCGCGCGCCCTATGGCGAACAGACCGTGGAGATCCGGCGCTGGGCCGAGGAGATCGGCTACCGGCACGTGGGCTGGAGCGAGGGCGGGGACAGCCTGGACTGGGCCACCCCGGCGGAACGGAAGCTCTACCGCAGCGGCGGCCGCATCCTCGACAAGCTCCGCGGACGGCTGCAGAAGCCCGACGGCGGCGGGCTGATCGTCCTCATGCACCTGGGCAGCGGACGGGACGAAGAGGACCGCCCCTCCAGGGGCCTGGGGGCCTTCATGGACCGCGCCCTCCGCGAGGGCTGGCACTTCGCCAGCGTCGGGGACTACCTGCGGGACATGGGCAAGCCCGCCTGGGATCCTTCGGCGCGCATGGCCTGGCTGGGGTCTCCCGGCGGCGGCGCCCGGCCCGGCGGTGGTCTCCAGCGCTGATTCCGCCCCCCCTTCCGGGGTGAGAGCGGCGGCTCAGGAGGCCAGGGCGGGCACCGCCTCCCGGAGGGAGCGCGCCATGAAGGCCATCACCTGGGACCAGGCCATCAGCCGGGCCTGGGTCAATTCGGCGCCCAGCTGCCGCTCCAGGGTCCACATCCAGGCCAGCCCCGCCGCGCTGATCTCCTTGCGGCCCACGCTTTCGTCCAGGTAGCGCCGCCCGAGGCGCTGGAGGGTGCGCTGCAGGGATTCCCGGTCCTCGGCGTGGTCCACGATGAAGTCCAGCAGGGCCAGGAAGCGGCGCAGGGACTCCTCGATGTCCTGGGGGAACCGCGCCCGCAGCCCCGGCTCCTCCGCGAAGAGCCGCTGCAGGAACTGGACCGCGACGGCCCGGCGCGCCGGTTCCAGCAGGGACCAGGTCTCCCGGAGCTGCGCAGCATCCTTGGCATTCAGCATGGATCGACTCCCTCGAAGGCCTGCCTCCCGGCGGAGCGGGAGGGTGGGGCCGCCATCCTCGACGATGGAAGGGCGCCGCTCCCGCTCCTAGGTCCGGTTTTCCATTTCACGGCTGGACCACTTCCCGCGCCTCCCCCGGGGCCCGCGTCCGCCCGCTGCCGCTACACTCGAACCATCCGGTGGAGCGCGTTTGGAAGGGCTGGGAAGGATCCTGTTGAAGGTGGTGTCGGGGGCCTTCGCCCTCGTCCTGGCGGTGGCCCTCCTCAGCTTCTCCCCCCTGGATCCCCACCTGTGGGCCACCGGCGCGGTGACCAGTTCCATCCACAACTGGTGCGGCACCTTCGGCGCCCACCTGGCGGGCCTGCTCATGGCCTTCCTGGGCTACGGTGCCTGGCTGCTTCCGGCCTGGATGCTCTGGGAGCTGATCCCCGCCAAGGAGGGCCGCTGGCACCGCCGCCTGGCCTGGCTCGCCCTCGCCTTCTCCGTGACCGCGGCCCTCGGCGCCTTCCCGCCCCGGCAGATCCCGAACGGCGAGGGCATGCCGCCCATCCTGGTGCGCTGGGGGGGCGGCCTGGGCAGCGCCCTCTGGCCGCCCCTGTCGCGGGCCCTCGGGCCCGTGGGCCTGCCCATCGCCCTGTCGGTGCTGTCCCTGCTCTCGGGACTGGTGCTGGCGCCGGCCCTGCTCCGGGCCCTGGGGCGCCTCCTCGTGCGCTTCTTCGGCGAGAAGGCCTGGCCCTTCCTCAAGCCCCTGCCGGCCAAGGGCGCCCGGGGCTTCCTGCAGATGGCGCGCCATCCCTTCCTGACGTGGCGGAACCGGGGCGCCGGCGTCGCGGAGCTGGACGCCGAGGACGCCCGGGAGCTGCAGTCCCTCGCGGACCAGCAGCGGATGATGCACGAGCAGCACCAGTCCCTCCTCAAGGCCGAGCGGGATTCCGCCGACTACCGCAAGGCCCACCGGGACATCCCCGCGGAAGTCGTGCTGCCGGTCATCCATTCCATGCGCCTTGCGGACCTGGATACGGACCTCCACCACTCGGACTTCATCGACGCGGAGCCGGTGTCGAGCGAGCACCTGGCCAAGGGCGACATGCCGGCGCCGGCCCTGCTGCGGGACCTGCCGCCCCCCAAGCCCACCCTGGTCAAGCCCCGGGTCACCACGGACCGCTACGGCCGCATCGCCGAACAGCCGCCCCTGCCCCTCACCGAACCCACGCCGAACCGCGAACTGCCCTCCTTGCGCCTGCCGGATTCCATGCCCATGCCGGAGACCGAGGGCCCGGAGGAGGCGGTGGCGGAGCGGCTGGAGCTGCCCCCCCGCCGCCTCTTCGATCCGCCTTCGCCCCACGAGCGCCTCGATCCCGCCATCCTGGAAGCCACCCGCGAGCAGATCGGGAAGAAGCTGGCGGAGTTCAAGGTCAAGGGCGCCGTGGTGGGCATGCAGCCCGGCCCGGTGGTGACGGTCTACGAATTCCAGCCCGACGCCGGCATCCCCCTCGCAAAGGTGCTGGGCATGGAGGAGGACCTGGCCCTCGCCCTGCAGGCCGAAGCCGTGCGCATCGACCGCATCCCGGGCCGCAACCTGGTGGGCATCGAGGTGCCCAATCCCCATCGGGAGGTCATCACCTTCCGGGAGATCCTCGACGCCCCGGCCTTCCGGGATCCCCACCACAAGGACGGCGGCTCCCTCCTCACCCTCGCCCTGGGCAAGGACATCGCCGGCGTGCCCGTCGTGGCGGACCTGGCCAAGATGCCCCACCTCCTCATCGGCGGCAGCACCGGCAGCGGCAAGAGCGTGGGCGTCAACGCCATGATCTGCTCCGTGCTGGTCCGCGCCCTGCCCTCGGAGGTGAAGCTCATCCTGGTGGATCCCAAGATGGTGGAGCTGGGCATCTACGAGGACATCCCCCACCTTTGGGCGCCGGTGGTCACGGACATGAAGGAGGCGGGCCGCGTCCTCAAGTGGGTGGTGGCCCAGATGGAGGACCGCTACCGGCGCCTGGCCCTGCTGGCGGTGCGGAACCTGGAGCAGTTCAACGCCAAGATCCACGGCCTGGGCGGCGTCATGGACCTGAGCGGGCGCACCCCCAACCCCCGCTGGCCCGACCGGCCCGCGGCCCTGGAGCCCCTGCCCTACGTGGTGGTGGTCATCGACGAGCTGGCGGACCTGATGATGGTGGCGCGCTCCGAAGTCGAGGACAGCATCGCCCGCATCGCCCAGAAGGCGCGCGCCGTCGGCATCCACCTCGTGCTCGCCACCCAGCGGCCCTCCGTGGACATCGTCACCGGCGTCATCAAGGCCAACCTGCCGAGCCGCCTGAGCTACCGGGTGAACACCAAGATCGACAGCCGCACCATCCTCGACACCAGCGGCGGGGAGCAGCTCCTGGGCCGCGGCGACGCCCTCTACAAGGGGCCCACGGACCCGCGGCCCCGGCGCATCCATGCGCCCTTCCTCACCGAAGCGGAGACCATCCGCCTGGTGACCTGGCTCAAGGAGCGGGGGCGTCCGGAGTTCAACCAGCATCTCCTCAGCGCCATGGAGACCGACGAGGAGGCCGTCGACGCCGAGGCCGAGGAGGCCGCCGGCAGCGCCGAGGAGGACATCTACGCCCGGGCCGTCGCGGTGGTGCGCCGGGAGCGCAAGGCCAGCACCAGCCTGCTCCAGCGCAAGCTGAACCTCGGCTATGGAAGGGCCGCCCGCCTCATCGACCGCATGGAGGAGGAGGGCATCATCGGGCCCGACCGCGGCGCGGGGAAGCCCCGGGAAGTGCTGGTGGACGAAGGCTGAGAGACGGACTGCTCAGCGCTTCAGGGCCGAAGGCTCCAGCTTGAGGATGCGTCCCTGGGGACCCACGGCCCAGGTGGCGCCCGGTCCCGCCGAGGACACGGCGTGGAGGGGCGTGGTGTCGAGAGCGTGCCAGGTACGGCCGGAGTCCCGGGAGAGGCCCGTGCCCGCCAGGCCCACCGCCAGGAACGTCAGGGTCCCTTTTCCATGGATTCCAGGCACCCTGCAGCTCCCCGACAAGAGACCCTTCGGCTCCGCCGGGGCCGCACGCCATTGAAGCCCACGGCTATCGCTGAAGGCTCCGTTCAGGGTGCCCAGGGAAGGCTGCCGGTAGTCGCCCCCGAGGACCACCACGGTGGGCGCCAGGACCACCACGGTGAAGAGGCCCTTCGAGGCTGCCCCGGCCGGCACGGGCGTGTCGTGGACACTCCAAGTCCGTCCTCCGTCCGTGGTCCGGAACACACGGGAGGTTTTCCCCCCGCCGGTGACGAACCAAGCCTCCTCCTTGGAAGCCGTCGTGAGGCAGGTCCCACTCGCGGCGAACGCGCCTTCATTCTCCAGGGCCGAGGGCAGGCCCGCATCGGGCACGGGCGTCCACGTGGTTCCGCCGTCCTCCGTGCGCAGCACCTGGAAGCGGCCCCGGACTGGGTCCCCCAGGGCGAGGCCGCGCGTTTCGTCCCAGAAGGCCAGGGCGTCGAGGAAGCCTTCTGCTTCAGGATTCGTGTAGCTCAGGTTCCAGGTGGCGCCGCCATCCGCGGTGCGGTAGATCCGGCCAGCGCCGCCCACGCCCGCGGCGAGGATCCAGGCTCGCCGGGCGTCGAGGGCGTGGACGTCCCGGAAGTCGAGGGCCTCGGC
>JBGASS010000067.1:0-9288 GCA_044229555.1 Holophagaceae bacterium | reverse complement strand
GATCACGGCGGTCAGAGCCTCCCGGTGGGTTTCGTGGCTGGTCTTGAAGGTGCCCCCCACCGCCAGGGCCCCCTTGCTCAGCAGGCCGGAGCCCCCGGCCAGACCGTAGGCGAAGACGGCGGTGTGCTCCAGGTCCAGGGCGCCGTTGAGGAGGGTGAGGTCCGAGACGGGGCGGTCGCTCCCTCCCGCCCCCGGGGCGGTGGTGGGCTTCCCGCAACCCAGGGAGAGGGCGGGCAGGGCCGCCAGGGCGGCGCCCCCGGCGAGGGTGGAGAGGAAACCGCGGCGATCGGCCATGGGCGCTCCTGTTCGTTCAATATCCCTACGGCGGGGCCGGGGATTCGGATGTCAAAACGTGGGTTCCCATGACACGGGGAATCCTGGACGGGCATCAGAGGCTATGATCGGTTCAACTTTAGCCCCATCCGAGAGATCCGTCCCGAGGCCCCCATGAAGACCGAAGTGCGGTGGTACCGCTCCCTGGCCTGGAAGTTCTTCCTGCGCACCGGCCTGACCATCCTGCTCATCGTGGGCGCCCTGGTGGCGGTGACGGTCTACCTGGCCAACCGGCAGTCCCGGGAAGCCGCCCTTCGGGGCATGATCGGCGCCAGCGCCGTGGCGGATAAGACCTTTGAGCAGCAGGGCAGGATCATGGACGCCGGGCTGGAGGTGTTCACCCAGTACTCGGCAAACATGAGCAATATCGAGACCGCGGTTGAAAAGAATGATCCAGCCAGCATCCGCGACACGCTCCTCGACAACCTGAGCCGCTTCAGCGCTGAAGTCGCGGTGGTGGTGCGGCCCAGCGGCATGCTCCTCTCCTGCACCACCGACGGGGCCAAGCAGGACTACAACGACGTCGGCATCGTGCAGATGGCCATGCACCCCGAGGAGGCCGCCAAGGCCAACTTTCCAGGCCCTTCCTACCGGGGCTTCTTCGAGATCAAGGAAGGCGCATTCAAGGGCACCTACCACGCCATGTCCCGGGCCATCCACACCCCCGGCGGCGCCTCCCTGGGCGTGATGCTGGTGGGGACCAAGCTCAACGATGCGGCGGCCGTGGAACTGCGGAAGGTCTCCCTGCCCCCGAACCGGAAAGGGGATCCCCAGCCCCACTTCGGCCTGCTCAGCCACTTCGAGATTCTGGGCAGCACCACCGGCGTGGGCGAACGGACGAGGCTCAATGCGGATCTGAAAGCCAGCCCGGGCTTCGAAGCGGCCCGGAAGGCCGTGGTCGCCGGCGAACGCTCCGAACCCCTCAGGCTGGAAATCGGCGGCCAGCCCTACCTCGCCGTGCTGGCGCCCCTGAAGGCCGTCAATGCGCTGGATCTCGAGGTGGCAGACCTGGTGCTCATGCCCCTGGATCCCTTCCTCGCCCCCTTCAACGCCATCCGGAACGCCATCCTCGTGGCCGGCGCCCTTGGCCTGTTGATCGCCATCCTCGTCGCCCTCACCTCCGCCCGCCGAGTCACCGCCCCCCTGGCCTCCCTCACCCGGGCCGCAGTGGCCCTCTCCGAAGGCGAACGCCCGGAGATCCCGGCCCTGAAGGGGGAGGACGAGGTGGGCTACCTCACCTTGGCCTTCCGGGCGCTGCTCTCGGAACTGCGGGCGAAGGACGAGCTGTTGGCGGCCATGGAGGCCGTCCGCGCCCAGCAGGGGTCCGGGGGCATGGCCGGCGGCCTGGACACCATGGGCTCCCGGGTGGGCATGTCCGTGGTGGACATCGACGCCACCGTGAGCATCACCGAGTCCCAGGCCATCCGGGGCGAGCTGCCGGCCCCCCCGAAGAAGACCATCACCCTCAAGCCCGGCGACATCTTCGCCGGCCGCTACCGCATCGAGGACATCCTCGGGAAGGGCGGCATGGGCATCGTCCTGCGGGCCCGGGACCAGCAGCTGGACGAGGACGTGGCCCTGAAGGTGATCCGCCCGGAGATCCAGACCGAACCCGGCTTCATCGAGACCCTCAAGCAGGAGATCAAGCTGGCGCGGCGCATCACCCACAAGTACGTGCTGCGCACCCACGACTTCGGCGAGTCCGAGGGCATCCCCTTCGTGTCCATGGAGTACCTGAAGGGCGTGACCCTCAAGCAGCTGCAGACGGAGCGGGGCGCCCTGCCCATCGGCCTGGTGCTGCGCATCGCCCGGCAGGTGGCGGAGGGCCTCGAGGCCGCCCACGCCGAAGGCGTCGTCCACCGGGACATCAAGCCCCTCAACGTGCTCTTCGACGCGCGGGGCGACGCCAAGCTCATGGACTTCGGCCTCGCAGCGCCGGTGGCGGCCAAGGGCACCGACGAGGGCGGCCAGGTCTTCGGGACGCCCCGCTACATGGCCCCGGAACAGGTGCGCGGGGAGCAGGTCGATCCCAGGACCGACCTCTACGCCCTGGGCATCATGCTCTTCGAGCTCACCACGGGCTTCGCCCCCTACGACCACGAATCCGTCACCGAGACCCTGCGCATGCAGCTCAGCGCGCCCATCCCCAAGGCCAAGGACATGGCGCCGGGGTTGCCCGACGGCTTCAGCTTCCTGGTGGAGCGCCTCATGCAGAAGAAGAAGGAGGACCGGCCCGCCTCGGCCTCCGAAGTGGTGGAGGTCCTCAAGCTCCTCGCCGCCGGCGGCACCGGGGATACGAGGAGGGCCGGCTGATGGAGCGGCGCGCCCTCCTTCTCGCCCTCGCGGCCGCCGCCGGAACGCCGGCGCTGGCCGGCGACAAGGCCAAGAAGAGCGACTGCACCTTCAAGGGCTTCAAGCTCTACGGCAAGGTGCAGATCGTCGAGCACTTCCCAGACTTCAAGGTGCAGGTGGTGGAGCACTTCCCGGACCTCAAGGTGCAGAAGGTGACCAGCTTTCCCGACTCCTGCGGGAAGTGGCAGATCGTCGAGCACTTCCCCGACTTCAAGATCCAGCTCGTGGAGCACTTCCCGGACCTGAAGATCCAATGGGTGGAACACTTCCCGGGCATTCCCTGAAGCCTACGACTCCTCGCCGTCGGTCCAGCCCTCCTGGGCGAAGCGGGCCAGCCGGCCGTCGTCCTGCCGCTGCGCCAGCGCCCGCGCCACGTAGCGGCCGATGGGGTCGGCCTCCAGGTTGACCGCGTCGCCGGCCTTCATCCCCGCCAGGGCGGTGCGCTTCACCGTCTCGGGGATCAGGGCCACGGTGAACCAGTCCCGGCCGCAGTCCACCACCGTGAGCGAGATGCCGTCCACCGCGATGCTCCCCTTCGGCGCGGTCATGGGCGCGAAGAAGGGTGGCATGGAGAAACGCCAGAGGCCCTCGCCTCCGGGCCGCTCCAGCAGCGCGCCGAGCCCGTCCACGTGGCCGCTCACCAGGTGGCCGTCGAGGGGATCGCCCACCCGGAGGGAAGGCTCGAGGTGCAGCGTCGCGCCGAGGGACAGGCGGCCCAGGGTCGTCTTCCCCAGGGTCTCCTCGCTGAGTTCCGTCTCCCAGGCCCGGTCGTCCCTCGACACGGCGGTGAGGCAGGCGCCGTTCACGGCGATGCTGGCGCCGAGCTCGGCGCGCTCCAGCACCTCGGCCCCGCAGGCGATGCGCAGGCGCGCACCGCCGGCGCGGGGGGCTCGGGATTCGAGGGTGCCGAGATGTCGGATGAGACCGGTGAACACACTTCCTCCTCGCCTACCCGGGAATGATCGCAGGTCCGACCGGCCCCGCCTCCGGCGACCACCTCCCGATCGGACAGGACATCAAGTCCTGTCCTCCCGCTCCTCGCTCCGCTCGATCGCGGCGGGGGCCCCGTGGTGGCGGATGGGCCCCGTGAACACGTCAGGCCTCCGCGGGCTTGCCCTTCTCGCCGAGCTTGCTGTTCCAGGCCCCGTAGACGAAGTAGAGAAGGAGGCCCACCGCCAGCCAGATCCAGAAGCGGATCCAGGTGTGGCGCGGCAGCCCGTAGGCCAGCCAAGTGCAGAACACGATGCCCAGGGGCGCCGTGAGCCACACCAGGGGCGCGCGGAACTTGCGGGGGGCTTCGGGCCGCTTCACCCGGAGGATGAGGATGCCCAGGCAGACCAGCACGAATGCGAAGAGGGTGCCGATGTTGGTGAGCTCGATGATCTCGTCGATGTTCACGAAGCCCGCGGGCAGGATCACGATGAGCCCGGTGAGGAGGGTGGCGTTGAGGGGCGTGCGGAAGCGCGGGCTCACCCGGCCGAACCAGGACGGCAGCAGGCCATCGCGGCTCATCACCATGAAGATGCGGGGCTGGGCCATCTGGTAGACCAGGAGGGCGCTGCCCAGGGCCACCACCGCGCCGATGCTGATGATCCCCGCCACCTTGTGCATGCCGATGGAGGCGAAGGCATGGGCGATGGGATCCGCCACGCCGTGGTAGGAGGTGTACTTCATCATGCCCGCCACCACCGCGCAGACGCCCACGTAGATGATGGTGCAGATGACCAGACTGCCGATGATGCCCCGGGGCATGTCCTTGCCGGGGTCCTTGCACTCCTCGGCCGTCGTGCTGACGGCGTCGAAGCCGATGAAGGCGAAGAAGATGATCGCCGCGCCCGCCTGGATGCCGCTGAGCCCGTTGGGGGAGAAGGGATGGTAGTTCTCCGGATGGACGTAGAAGGCGCCCACGGCGATGACCACCAGGAGCAGGCCCACCTTGATGGCCACCATCACGTTGTTGGCCTTCACGGACTCCTTCACGCCCCAGACGCAGAGGGCCGTGATGATGGCGGTGATGACCATGGCCAGCAGGTTCATGCCGAAGGGCAGGCCGCCGAGGATGGGCGCGTCCTTCAGGATGTCCCAGTTGCTGAAGGCCTGGGCGCCGTCGAGGGCGCCGGTCTTGGCCTGGGCCAGGTACTGGAGCTTGTGGCCGAAGGTCAGGGCGCCCTGGTGGGCCGCGGCGAACTCCTTGGTGGGGAAGAGCATGGTCCGCGGGTCCATGGTGAGCCAGCCCGGCAGGTGCAGGCCCATGCCCTTGAGCAGGTTGTTGGCGTAGCTGCCCCAGCTGATGGCCACCGCCACGTTGGAGACCGCGTACTCCAGCAGCAGGTCCCAGCCGATGATCCAGGCCATGAGCTCGCCCATGGTGGCGTAGGTGTAGGTGTAGGCCGAGCCCGAGGCCGGGATCATGCTCGCGAACTCGGCGTAGCACAGGGCCGTGAAGCCGCAGGCCACCGCCGTCACCAGGAAGCTGATGATGAGGGCAGGGCCCGCGGCGGGGCGGGTCACCCCGAAGGTCGAGTCGAAGCCGCCGGCCAGGCCCGTGCCCAGGGCCGAGAGGATGCCCGCGCCGATGATGGCGCCCACCCCGAGGAACATGAGGTCCCAGGACGTCAGGGCCCGCTTGAGGCCCGTGCCGTGGTCCGGCTCCTCCGCGTTGGCGCGGATCTGTTCGATGGACTTCGTGCGGAAAAGGATCATGGAGGCCCTGGACGCTGGTTTTGGGTTGATCGTCCAGAATATCAGGCCCCGCGCGGATTCCTCAGATCGCGCCCAGCAGCGGATAGGCCGCGCCCAGCAGGGTCCGGCTGTTGGCCCCCAGCCAGCGTTCCAGCACGGTGGCGTAGAGGCTGCGGAAGTCCGTGGTGTGGCGCATGTTGCCGTTCTCGTCCAGGCTCGAGAGGTTGGGGTAGTCGCTGTAGAAGCCGCCCTTCACGCCCTTGCCCAGGAGGAAGCCCAGGCCCGCGGTCCCGTGGTCCGTGCCGCCGTTGTTCTCAGGGACGCGCCGGCCGAACTCGCTGAAGGTCATGATCAGCACGCGGTCCAGGGCGGGGCCCTTGGCGGTGGTGACGGTGGCCAGGTCCTTCATGAAGGCATCCAGGCTGCCCCCCAGCTCCTTCAGCAGGCGCGTGTGGTCGCGGCGGTGGTTGGAGTGGGTGTCGAAGCCGCCCATGTTGGCCACGAAGACCTGGGTGGGCAGGTTCTTCGCGATCATCTCGGCGATGAACTTCAGCTGGTAGGCCAGGTGCACGTAGTCGTCCCGCAGGTCCGGATCCGCGTAGGTCCGGTCCCCGGGGTAGGGCACGGCGGGCGTGCGCGCCGACGTGCCCATGAGGCTCCCGAAGAGGTTCTGGGCGTCGTCGTAGAGCTTTCCGGCGCCGAGGGCCGCCTTGAGGCCGGAGGTGCCCCCCAGGCTCAGCTGGAAGGCTTCGTGGAAGCCGCCCCGCAGGGGCTCGGCGTTGTCGATGCCCCCCCAGGGGGAGCGCGTCGCGGGATAGCGGTAGGCGTCCGGCGCGCTGATGTTGACGAAGCTGCGGGCCGCGCCCTGGAGGCTGAGGGGCAGGCCGTCGGTGCTGATGCCCCGCAGGGGATCGCCCGCCGGATCGAAGGCCCCGTCCGCCCAGCGCCCCAGCCAGCCCGTGGCGCCGGGACTGGCGGCGCCCTGGCTCCACAGGTCCATGGCGAGGAAGTGGGAGAGGGTCGGATTGGGCATGCCGATGCCCGGAAGCCAGGCGACGCGGTTCGCCCGGTGCAGGTCCGCCATGCCCGTGAAGGCGGTGGGGAGCCCGTAGCCGCTCCCGATGTCCGTGAGCTCGTTGGGGGCGAGCTTGAGGGTGGGCCGGGCCGTGGCGTAGACGCCGGCGTTGGCGCCGGAGAGCGGCACCAAGGTATCCAGCAGGTCGTTGCCGCCGTCCAGCTGCACCAGGATGAGGATCGGATTGGCCGGCGCGGCGGGCGTGCCGCCCCCGCCGCCGGAACCGCCGCCTGAGCCCGGGCCCGCCGTGGCGCCGCCGCCTCCACCGCAGGCGGTGAGGCCCGCGAGGGCCGCGGTGCCGAGTCCGAGGGATTGCAGGAAGTCGCGGCGGTTCGTCATGGGAGCCTACGTGTCAGTGCTGCATGGCTTGGGGCGAGCAGAGGATCAGGAAGGCCAGGCGCCGCACCTTCTCCCCGGTGGCGGCGCTGGTGTCCCACGCGAAGGGTCCGCTGAAGAGGCGCGCCAGCCAGGCGTCCCGGAGGACCGCCGGGATGGGGGCCGGCTGCAGCAGCGCCGCCAGGCGGTCGAAGACGGCGACCGCACTGGCCGGCGCCGCCGGGAACCAGGTCCGCCAGTCGCTGTCGAAGAGGAAGCGCTGCCGGCCTGTGTGATCGTCCCCCCGGTCCTCCTTCCCGGCCACGGCCCACGCGGTGCGGGTGCGGTGGCGGTAGGTGTCGGCGTTGAGCCAGCCCGCGTGCTCCTTCCAGCCGTTGGGTCCTTTCGGGTCCAGCAGGTTCTGGCCCATGGCGAAGAAGCCGGAGGCGTCCCAGCCCACGAAGTCGAACCAGGCGGCGAAGCGCGGCAGCCCGGTGGGATCCGCGGCCCGGGCGGCCAGGGCGGCGGCGAAGTCCGGCATCACCGCCTTGGCGGCCCGCACGGTCCAGGCGGCGGGGCCTTCGACGAGGGCGAAGCGATGCTCGGGGGCGTAGAACCAGGCCGAGTTGAAGAGGGCCTTGAAGACGTCCCCCATGCGGAACTGGTTCGCCAGGATCAGGCCTTTCAGGTCCTGCAGGGCGGCGGCGGTGGGCTCCGGCGTCACGAAGCCCAGGAGGATGCGCTTGGCCAGGAACTCGGCGCAGTTGGCGCCCCGCTGGCTGAGGATGAGGGAAATGGCGTCGGCGCCGTAGCGGCTGCCGGACCCCAGGTCCAGGGTCACGCCGAAGAGGGTGAAGGTCCCCGACATGCGCTGGTTCGGCAGGTTCGTGTAGCCCCGCAGCCAGGGATGGTTCGGGTAGGGGTTCGCCTGCCCGCGGTAGATGATGAATTCCGCGTCGTTGTAGTAGTAGGGGTTCTCCGCGTCCGGGAAGTCCCGGCCAATGTAGTCCCAGCCCGTCAGCGCCTTGGCCAGCTCCGTGATGTCCTTCTGGGTGTAGCCGTTGTCGATGCCCAGGGAGTAGAGCTCGAGGACCTCCCGGGCGTAGTTCTCGTTGGGCACGTCCGCGGCCCGCTCCACCTTGTTCTGCACCGTGTCGAGCCAGATCATCATCGCCGCGTCCTGGCTCACCCCCAGGAGCAGGTCGCCGAAGGCCCCGGTGCCCTGGCGGCGGAAGAGGTCGATCTGCTTGAGCATCAGGGGCAGGACGTCGACCTTCTTGAGCCCGGTGGCGAAGAAGTTGTGCCAGAAGAGGGCGAGCTTCTCCCGGAAGGGGTTGGGGGAGTACTGCATGCGCCAGGCCCAGTAGGCCTGGCCCGTGGCGATGGTGCCGGGATCCTGCACGCTGAGGTGGAAGGGGTGGGGCGCCCATTCGTCCGGCGCGCTGCCGTAGCCCGGCAGGTCCACCACGTCGGCGATGGGCAGGGCCGCGTCGAAGGCGGCCATGGAGGCGGTGCCGTCCACCCAGGCCGCGACGACGGCGCCGGGATTCTGGGCCGCGAGCTGGGCGGCCTTCTCGGGACTGGTTCCGAAGCCCGCGCGGCGGGCGAAGTGCTGGACGTCATCCGCGGTCCAGGAGGTCTTCTGGGCGTCAAAGGTGGCCATGGTTTTTCCTGTCTCCAGGGTGGTGCAACCTTCGGCCCAGCGGTTGCGCCGCGCCGGATCGGGCCGGCCTTTCCGTGACCAGCCGCAGGATCGCCTGGATGAAGGGCTACATCAGGTCCTTGAGGAGCGCTTCGCCCCGGGGCCATTCGCCGAAGCCACTGGCCTGGTTGATGTGACCCGCCCCGTCCAGCACCGCGAGCCGGCTGCCCCAGGCCGTCGCCAGGGCGCTGGCGGCGGCGAGGGTCGTGAAGGGATCGTCCTGGCTGGCCACCAGGAGACTGGGACAGGGCAGCGCCCGCCGGGGACAGGGCCGGAAGTTCTGGAGGGGTTCGGGGCAGTCCTCCCGATCCACGTCCGCCGGCGCCACCAGCATGGCGGCGCGGAGGGGCCAGCGGCCCTCCTTCGCCCAGTGGACGATGGCGGTACAGCCCACGGAATGGCCCACCAGCACCGGCGCCTCTTCGGTTTCGCGCCAGGCCCGGGCGATGGCTTCGTCCAAGGCCTCCACCCATTCGGGCCGGCGCGGGAAGTCCCAGTTGGGCATCTCCACCCGCCGGGCCCCCTTCACCTTCGCCTCCCAGAGGCTCTGCCAGTGGCCAGGGCCACTGTTCTGCCAGCCTGGAACGAGAAGGACGATGCGGCTCATGGATCTGCCCGTGAGCCTCAGTGTGCCCGCGCTGAACCCGCCGATCCATTAAGGTGGGACATGTCTTTGATGAAAATCATGCTGTTCGTCGGCGCCGTGTTCCTGCTGGGGACCCTCTACCGCTGGGTGCGGGGCGTCCCGCCCCGGGGCTGAGCCGCCTTCCCGAGCCCCTCCGGCAGCAGGGCGTCGGCGAGGTAGCGGACGAAGGCGCTGAGGTCCGCC
>JBGASS010000066.1:0-9882 GCA_044229555.1 Holophagaceae bacterium | reverse complement strand
CAGCTACCACGACGTGGACTCCAACGAGATGGCGTTCAAGATCGCCGGCTCCATGGGCTTCAAGTCCGGCTGCGAGAAGGCCGGCCCGGTGATCCTCGAGCCCATCATGGCCGTCGAGGTTGAGACCCCCGAGGACTACATGGGCGACGTCATCGGCAACCTGAACAGCCGGCGCGGCCGCATCGAGAACATGGAGGACCGCAGCGGCTCCAAGATCGTCACCTCCAAGGTGCCCCTCGCGGAGATGTTCGCCTACTCCACCACCCTGCGGTCCATGACCCAGGGCCGGGCCTCCTACACCATGCAGTTCTCCCACTACGAGGAAGCCCCCCGCAACGTGGCCGAGGAGATCATCGCCAAGGCCAAGGGCGCCAAGTAGCCCGCATTCCCCAGCCCCCGACCGGGGGTGAGGCCTCGCGCCTCTGAATACTTTCTCCCGCGCCCCGAGGGGCGCGGATCCCCAGGCCGCCGGGCTTGAAAAAAACATTTGAGCTTCCGGCGGCTTTTGATATGCTGGTCAGTCCATGTCCCCTCTGGGGATGGCCCTGTCCTCGCAAGAGGGAAGGGTTTCTGCCCTCAGCCGAGGGTGCCAATCAGGTTGGGCGGCCAGCGCCCCACGTCTATGGACGGTCCCCCGTCCCTATGGAGTGAGCATGAAAGACAACATCCGTATCCGCCTCCGGGCCTTCGACCACCGTCTGCTGGACCAGTCCACCCGCGAGATCGTGGACACGGCCAAGCGCACGGGCGCCCAGGTGGCCGGTCCCATTCCCCTCCCCACGCGCGTCAGCAAGTACACGGTGAACCGCTCGCCGCACGTGGACAAGAAGAGCCGGGACCAGTTCGAGATCCGCACCCACAAGCGGCTCCTCGACATCCTCAACCCCACCCAGAACACGGTGGACACCCTGATGCGCCTCGACCTCCCCGCGGGTGTCGACGTCGAGATCAAGGTGTTCAGCCGCCAGGGCAACAGGTAAGGGAAGGGGGAGACAACAATGTCCAAAGGAATCATCGGCAAGAAGCTGGGCATGACCCAGATCTTCAACGAGCAGGGGCAGGTCGTCCCTGTGACCGTCATCCAGGCGGGCCCCTGCGTGGTCATCCAGCGCAAGACCACCGCCAAGGAGGGCTATGACGCCATCCAGATCGGCTTCGTCGATCCCGTCGGCGGCAAGCGCGCCTCCAAGCCCGAGAAGGGCCACACCGAGAAGCACGGCGTCGCGCCGCTGCGGGTCATGCGCGAGTTCCGCGTGGAAGCCGGCGATGAGCGCAAGGCCGGCGACAGCGTGACCGCTTCGGAGTTCGAGGCCAAAGCCAAGGTGAACGTCATCGGCGTGAGCAAGGGCAAGGGCTTCGCCGGCGTCATGAAGCGGCACCACTTCAAGGGTGGCCGCGCCACCCACGGCTCCATGTTCCACCGCGCCCCCGGCTCCATCGGCGGATCCTCGAATCCCAGCCGCGTGTTCCCCGGCATGCGCATGGGCGGCCAGATGGGCAACGAACAGGTCACCGTCCGGAACCTGGAGATCGCCAGGGTGGATGCCGAGAACAACCTGCTGCTCATCAAGGGTGCCGTCCCCGGCCCCAAGGGCGGCTACGTCGTGATCAAGCAGGAGTCCTAAGATGGCTACCTTCGCGCATCCCGTACTCAACCTCGAGGGCAAGCAGGCCGGCACGGTCGACCTGCTGCCTGAAGTCTTCAAGCTCGAAGAGATCAACACCCACCTGATCTGGGAGGCCGTGCGCCACTTCCTCGCGAAGCGCCGCGCCGGCACCGCCAAGACCAAGGACAAGTCCGAGGTCTCGGGCTCGGGCAAGAAGCTCTGGAAGCAGAAGGGCACCGGCCGCGCCCGCGTCGGCTCGGTCCGCAGCCCGCTGTGGCGGCACGGCGGCATCGTCCACGGGCCCAACCCCCGCTCCTACGACTACGCCTTCCCCAAGAAGGCCCGCCGTTCGGCGCTCCGGAACGCACTCTCCTCCAAGCTCGCCTCCGGGCAGCTGATGGTGGTGGACAACTGGAACATCGACACCCACAAGACCAAGGCCCTCGCCGGCACCCTCAGCAGGCTGGGCGTGAACGGCTCGGCCCTCCTCGTCGGCGCCGAAGGCTCCCGCAACATGGAGCTCGCCGCCGGGAACAACCCGAAGGTCATGGCCATCGCCAGCCTCGGCGTGAACGTGTACGACCTGCTGAAGCACGACCAGGTGGTCTTCTCCAAGGACGCCATCCTGGCCCTCCAGGAAGTGGTGAAGCCATGACCAAGATCTTCGAAGTGATCCGCAAGCCCCTCCTCACCGAGAAGGGCCAGATCCTGCGCGAGACGCAGAACATCCAGGTGTTCGAGGTGGCCCCCTGGGCCTCCAAGCACCAGATCAAGGAAGCCGCGGAGCTCCTGCTCCAGGCGAAAGTGAAGTCCGTCCGCACCGTGAAGGTGAAGGCCAAGGCCAAGCGCCTCGGCCGATGGATGGGCACCACCACCGCGTCGAAGAAGGCCTACATCGAGCTCGGCGAAAGCCAGCTCGCGGCCCTTCCCGGCACCGAGAACGCGTAACGGGAAGGGCAGGAGCCCGGCATCGGCCGGACTGACCACCCTTCCAAACTCCACGCGGGCGGACAAGTTTGCCCCTATCGCCCGCATCACCTAGGCAAGAGGAACCCACATGAGCATCAAGCTGCTCAAGCCGACCACACCGGGTCAGCGCGGGATGTCCAAGCAGGGCTTCGAGGAGATCACCTCCGACAAGCCCCACCGCTCCCTGCTGGCCAAGAAGAACCGCACCGGCGGCCGCTCCAACACCGGCCGCATCACCACCCGCCACATCGGCGGCGGGCACAAGCAGAAGTACCGCATCATCGACTTCAAGCGCGACAAGGCCGGCATCCCCGCCACGGTCGCGACCATCGAGTACGACCCCAACCGCACCGCCCGCATCGCCCTCCTGGTCTACGCCGACGGCGAGAAGCGCTACATCCTGGCCGCCGACGGCCTGGGCGTGGGGCGCAAGGTGGTGAGCGGCAAGGACGCCGACATCCTGGTCGGCAACGCCCTGCCCCTGCGCAACATCCCCGTGGGCAACGAGATCCACAACCTGGAGCTGAAGCCCGGCAAGGGCGGCCAGCTCTGCCGCGCCGCCGGCGCCTTCGCCCAGCTCGTGGCCAAGGACGGCGACTACGCCCAGGTGCGCATGAAGTCCGGCGAGATCCGGAAGATCCACCTCGACTGCATGGCGACCATCGGCAAGGTGGGCAACCTGCAGCACGAGAACGTCAAGCTGGGCAAGGCCGGCCGCAAGATCTGGATGGGCGTCCGCCCGACGGTCCGCGGCGTCGTCATGAACCCGGTCGACCATCCCCACGGCGGCGGCGAAGGCCGCACGTCCGGCGGCCGTCACCCCGTGACGCCCTGGGGCCAGCCGACCCGCGGCTACAAGACGCGCAAGAACCAGCGCACCGACAAGTTCATCGTCAAGCGCATCAACTAAGGAGACCCAAAAATGGCGCGTTCGCTTAAAAAAGGACCGTTCATCGATGGCCACCTCCTCAAGAAGGTGGAAACGGCACAGCAGAACAACGACAAGCGCGTGATCAAGACCTGGTCCCGCCGCTCGACCGTCGTGCCCCAGATGATCGGACTCACCCTCGCCGTCCACAACGGCAACAAGTTCATCCCTGTCTACGTCACCGACAACATGGTGGGCCACAAGCTGGGCGAGTTCGCCCTGACCCGCACCTTCAAGGGCCACGCCGGCAAGTCCGACGCCAAGGCCAAGGGGAAGTGACCATGTCCGAAATCGTCTCCAGCGCAACCATCCGGCATCTTCGCGGCAGCGCCCAGAAGGCCCGCCTCGTCGTGGACGATCCGCGGCAAGAAGATCGCCGACGCCCAGTGGATCCTCGCGTCCACCAAGAAGTACGCCGCCGAGCACATCCGCAAGCTCCTGGATTCCGCCGTGGCCAACGCCATGGACAAGAATCCCTCCGTCGATCCCGACGGTCTGGTGGTCCGCACCGCCTTCGTGGACGAGGGCTTCCGCATGAAGCGCGTCCGCCCCGCGCCCATGGGCCGCGCCTACCGGACCCAGAAGCGCACCTGCCACATCACCCTGCAGCTGGCGGACGCCATCGTTGCCGCCGGCGGGGAGGAGTAAGCCATGGGTCAGAAAGTCCATCCCTACGGAGTCCGCGTCGTCCACACCAAGGCCTGGAAGAGCAAGTGGTTCAGCAAGCGCGAGTACGCGACGCTGCTCCATGAGGACCTGAAGCTCCGCAAGGAGCTCAAGGCCCAGCTCCACGCCCTGAACGCGATGATCAGCAAGATCGACATCGAGCGCGCGGCCGACAAGGTCACCATCCGCATCTTCACGGCCCGTCCGGGCATCGTGATCGGCCGCAAGGGCGCCGAGATCGACAAGCTTCGCGAGGACCTGCAGAAGAAGCTGAAGCGCCCCGTGGCCGTCGACATCCAGGAGATCAAGAAGCCCGAGATCGACGCCCAGCTCGTCGCCGAGGGCGTCGCCCAGCAGCTCGAGCGCCGCATCGCCTTCCGCCGCGCCATGCGCAAGGCGGAAGAGGCCGCGATCCGCTTCGGCGCCAAGGGCTTCAAGATCAAGGTCTCCGGCCGCCTGAACGGCGCCGAGATCGCCCGCACGGAAGACTACCTCAGCGGCCAGATGCCGCTGCAGACCATCCGCGCCAACGTGGACTACGGATTCGCCGAAGCCAACACCACCTACGGAATCATCGGGGTCAAGGTGTGGGTGAACCTCGGCGAGGCCGTCATTGAAACCACGAAGCGGTGAGGTGACCCCATGCTGATGCCAAAGAAGGTCAAGAACCGCAAGGTCCAGAAGGGCCGCACCAAGGGCGTCGCCACCCGCGGCCACGAGCTCGCCTTCGGCGACTTCGGGCTCAAGGCGATGGAGCACTGCTGGCTCACCAACCGCCAGATCGAGGCCGCCCGTATCGCCATGACGCGCCACATCAAGCGCGGCGGCAAGATCTGGATCCGCATCTTCCCCGACCGCCCCACGACGTCGAAGCCCGCGGAAACCCGCATGGGCAGCGGCAAGGGCGCCCCGGACGGCTGGGTGGCGGTGATCCGCCCCGGCCGCATCCTCTTCGAGATGGAGGGCGTGGACGAGACGACCGCCCGCGAGGCCCTGCGCCTGGCGCAGATGAAGCTTTCCGTGGCCTCCGAATTCATCACCCGCACGCCGCCTGAGGAATGAGGGAGACACCGATGAGCAAAAAGAACCCTTTCAGCACCCTCACCACCAAAGGCGTGGATGAGCTGGCCCAGCTCGAGGCCGAGCTGGCCGCGAAGCGCTTCACGCTGCGCTTCCAGCACGCCGTGGGCCAGGTGGAGAACACCGCCGAAATCCGCAAGACGCGCCGCGAACTGGCCCGGGTGAAGTCCGCCCTGAGCCAGAAGCTGGCCGGGAAGTGAGGAGCCGCCCATGAGCCTAGAGAAGAAGATGGTCCGCAGCGGCATCGTGGTGTCCAGCGCCGCCGACAAGACGGTGGTGGTCAAGGTGGAGCGCAAGTTCCAGCACCCCCTGTACAGCCGCACCGTGAAGCAGTCGAAGAAGTTCATGGCCCACGACGAAACCAACGCCTGCGCCGTCGGCGACGTGGTGAAGATCGTCGAGGCCCGTCCGATGTCCAAGCGCAAGCGCTGGACGGTCCTCGAGATCGTCCAGAAAGCTGGCGAGTAAGGAGCCGACATGATCCAGATGGGTTCCATGCTCACGGTCGCCGACAATTCCGGCGCCAAGAAGATCTGCTGCATCCTGCCCCTGGGGGGCGGTGTCGGCAAGACCGCCCAGTTGGGCGACGTCATCACCGCCTCCGTCAAGGAGGCCATCCCCGGCGGCACGGTGAAGAAGAAGGCCGTGGTGCAGGCCGTCATCGTGCGCCAGCGCAAGGCCTTCCGCCGCAAGGACGGCTCCTACATCCGCTTCGACGAGAACGCCGCCGTCATCATCAAGAAGGACGGCGAACCCGTGGGCACCCGCGTCTTCGGACCCGTGGCCCGCGAGCTCCGCGAGCGCAAGTACATGAAGATCGTCTCGCTCGCCCCTGAGGTGATTTGATGGAAACGACGACCACCAAGATGAAGTTCAAGAAGGGCGATGAAGTCATCGTCATCGCCGGCAAGGACAAGGGCAAGGTGGGGACCATCGCCAAGGTGAGCCCCAGCACGAACCGGGTCCTCGTCACCGGGGTCAACCTGGTCAAGCGCGCGGTCAAGCCCAACCCCCAGACCGGGGAGGAGGGTGGGATCATCGCCAAGGAAGCCCCGATCCACGCCTCCAACGTGGCCTTCAACGCGGGCGGCAAGCCCTCCCGCAAGCGCCCCGCCTGACATTTCGGCTTTGAAACGGCCATTCTCCGTGGGAGAATGGCCTTTCCGCCGGCCCCCACCTGGGATCGCCGCGCGGGCTTCTGACAACCTGAGGCCGAGGGGAAACGGGACCGCCCAAGCCCCCTCCGCACTCCCGAACCCCTAGGGCTTCCCGGCCCCGATCCGGAAGCGCTGATGTCCACCACCCCTTTCCCGGGTCGTCGTGGACGCTCGCTGCCCCCTACGGAAATGGAGGAACCATGACCGAGCCGCGATTCAAGGCTCACTACACCACCAAGGTGGTGCCCGCCCTCAAGCAGGACTTCGGCTACACATCTGCGATGCAGGTGCCCCGGCTGGAGAAGATCGTCATCAACATGGGCGTCGGCGACGCCATCCAGAACATCAAGATCCTGGACACCGCCGTCGAGGAGCTCAGCGCCATCGCGGGCCAGAAGGCCATCGTCCGCAAGGCGAAGAAGAGCGTCGCCCAGTTCAAGCTCCGCGAGGGCATGCCCATCGCCTGCATGGTGACCCTGCGCGGCGCCCGCATGTGGGAGTTCTTCGACCGCCTGGTGACCCTGAGCCTGCCCCGCGTCCGCGACTTCCGCGGCGTGCCGACCCGGTCTTTCGACGGCCGCGGGAACTACACGCTGGGCCTGAAGGACCAGGTGATCTTCCAGGAAATCGACTACTCGAAGGTGGACAAGCTCAAGGGCATGAACGTCACTTTCGTCACTTCAGCCCCCACTGACGCCGAAGCGAAGGCCCTCCTGGGCCACCTCGGCATGCCCTTCCGCAAGTAGCCCGGAGAGCGCCCATGGCACGCAACGCGAAGATGTACAAAGACAGCCAGAAGCCCAAGTTCAGCACCCAGCACCGGAACCGCTGCAAGTCCTGCGGGCGTCCCCGCGGCTTCATGCGCAAATTCGAACTCTGCCGACTCTGCTTCCGCAAGCACGCCCTCCAGGGCGAGCTTCCGGGCGTGCAGAAGTCCAGCTGGTAAGGAGGAATCGACATGAACACCGATCCGATCGCCGATTACCTCACGCGCATCCGCAACGGCATCATGGCCGGGCACGATGCGGTCGTCATCCCCGCCAGCAAGCTGAAGGAGCGCCTCTCCTCCATCCTGCAGCAGGAGGGCTACATCCACTCCTTCAAGGCCGTGGAGCACGAGGACCGCAACTACATCATCATCAACCTCAAGTACGTCAAGGGCGGCGGCAACGTGATCCACGGCCTGCGCCGCGTCTCGCGCCCCGGCCTGCGCATCTACACGGGCGTCCGGGACATCCCGGAGGTCCACGGCGGCCTCGGCGTCGCGATCCTCTCCACCCCCAAGGGCCTGCTCACCGGCAAGGACGCCAAGAAGCAGAACCTGGGCGGCGAGGTCCTCGCGCACGTCTGGTAGCCGAAACCTTCTCCTGGTAGGACGCCGGACCACGCATCAATTCCGGGCCGAGCGTTATTCCAAAGACCCCAAAACCAAGGATTCCAACATGTCTCGAATTGGAAAAAAGCCCGTGACGCTGCCGAAGGGCGTAAAAGTCAGCGTCCATGGTGCTGAGGCCGTCGTCGAAGGCGCCAAGGGCAAGCTCAGCTGCCCGATCCCGGCCGTGATCACCCTCGACATCCAGGCCGACTCCGTCGTTCTCGTCCGCGCGAACGAAGAAGCCCAGAGCCGGGCCTACCACGGCCTCGCCCGCGCCCTCCTGCAGAACGCCGTGACCGGCGTGACCGACGGCTGGAAGAAGGAGCTGGACATGGTCGGCGTGGGCTACAAGGCCGCCATGGAAGGCGCCAAGCTCCGCCTCGACCTCGGCTACAGCCACCCGATCATGTACGAAGCTCCCGCCGGCATCAGCATCGCGGTGGAGAAGCAGACCCACATCGTCGTGACCGGCTCGGACCGCCAGCTGGTGGGCCAGGTCGCCGCCGACATCCGCAAGTTCCGCAAGCCCGAGCCCTACAAGGGCAAGGGCGTCATGTACACCGGCGAAGTCATCCGGCGCAAGGCCGGCAAGACCGGCAAGTAAGGGGGAACCATGGCTACGTCGATCGAACTCAAGAAGCAGACCGAACGCCGCGACAAGACCAAGGCCCGCATCCGCGGCCGGGTCGACGGCACCGCCGAGCGCCCGCGCCTCACGGTGTTCAAGTCGCTCAAGCGCATCTATGTCCAGGCCGTTGATGACGCGAAGGGCATCACCGTCGCCTCCGCCAGCAGCCTCGAGAAGGAACTCCGGGAACAGGTCAAGAGCGGCGCCAACATCGAGGCCGCCAAGGCCGTGGGCGCCCGAATCGCCGCCCGCCTCAAGGAGCAGGGCATCACCGCGGTGGTCTTCGACCGCAACGGCTACGTCTATCACGGCCGCGTGAAAGCGCTCGCCGACAGCGCCCGCGAAGCCGGGCTGCAGTTCTGAGGAGCGAACCAATGGCGATCGCAGAGAAGACTCACAACCAGGGACCCGCCGGCGCCGCGCATGGCGACGGGCAGGGCGAATTCAAGGACCAGGTCATCTACGTCGGCCGCGTCACCAAGGTGGTGAAGGGGGGCAAGAACTTCTCCTTCTCCGCGCTGGTGGTGGTGGGCGACGGGCGCGGCAAGGTGGGCTTCGGCCTCGGCAAGGCGCTGGAAGTCCCCTCGGCCATCAAGAAGGGCATCGAGAGCGCCAAGCGCAACATGATCAAGGTGCCCGTCACCCCGAACGCCTCCATCCCGCACCCGATCACCGGCAACTTCGGTTCCGGCTCGGTGCTCATGAAGCCCGCTCCCGAAGGCACCGGCATCATCGCCGGCGCCGCGGTGCGCGCCATCATGGAGGCCGTCGGCATCAACAACGTCCTCACCAAGTCCCTCGGCTCCTCCAACCCCCATAACGTGGTCCGCGCCACGTTCCAGGGCCTCGAGAGCCTCATGGACCCCTACACGGTCTCGGTCAACCGCGGCCTGGACCAGGCGGAGGCCTAAGATGGCGAAGCAGACCTACATCCCGGTGGCCCAGCACCTCGGCAAGCAGGTGGTGATCACCCTCAAGCGCAGCATCATCTGCACCGTGCCCAAGCAGCGGGCCTACTGCCAGACCCTCAAGCTCAAGAAGGTCGGCGACACCCGCGAATGCGAATACACCCCCCAGATCCACGGAATGGTGAAGCTGATGCCGCACCTCGTGGACGTGACGGTGAAGGGATAAGCCATGAAACTCAATGAACTCAAGCCCGCCGAGGGCGCCGTCAAGAGCCGCAAGCGCGTGGGCCGGGGCAAGGGCTCCGGCATGGGCAAGACCTCGACCCGGGGCGAGAAGGGCCAGAAGAGCCGCCGCGGCTACAGCGGCAGGGTCGGCTTCGAGGGCGGCCAGATGCCCCTCGTCCGCCGTCTCCCCAAGCGCGGCTTCACCAACCACTTCGCCCCTCTCACCGAGGAGATCTCCCTCTCCCTCATCTCCATCCACTTCGCGGATGGCGAGAAGGTCTCCCTGGCCTCCCTCCGGGAGAAGAAGCTGGTGAGCTCCAAGATCGAGCGCGTGGTGGT